>JBMFPJ010000153.1:0-5298 GCA_049969175.1 Anaerolineae bacterium
GGTCGCGGCGCCGAGCTGTTCTTGCGCCTGGCGGAAGATTTTCCGCAGGCCAGTTTTGTCTGGGTTGGGGGAAGAGCCGACGATGTAGAAACCTGGCGTCAGCGAGCCATTCGCTTGAACAACGTCACCTTTACTGGCTTCGTCCCCAACGGCGATCTCCCCCGCTACCTGGCCGCCGCCGACGTATTGCTCATGCCCTACGAACGCTCGATCTTCGGCTCCAGCGGTTCTGCTAATTCGGCGGCCGTTGCCAGCCCGATGAAAATGTTCGAATACATGGCTGCTGGTCGTGCCATCCTGAGCAGCGATCTACCCGTCATTCGCGAAGTGCTCAACGAACGCAACGCCGCCTTTTGCCCGCCCGAAGATGAAACTGCCTGGCGTGCTGCCCTGGGCGAACTGCTGAGCGACGCTACCCGTCGGCTAACCCTGGCCACTCAGGCCCAACAAGATGTGAGACAATACACCTGGCTGGCTCGCGCCCGCAAAATCCTGGCTGGCTTTGAATAGACGGCAACCGCGGTCTGTGGTCTGCCATCTACAGTCTATTTCAGATAAAATCGGAATTCCTGTTCCTGCTCTTCACTATTCAGGCATGTCATTGCGAGGAGTGGCGCCTAAGCGCCACGACGAAGCAATCTCCCAAATGCCAGATTTGCTCGTTGGAACAGGAGATTGCTTGCAATGACATTTGCAATCGTTTTTTCTATATGGCTGAATAGTTACCATGAATACAAAAATTCTCTCTTCTCGTGATGTGTATTGGCTGCTTCCCATCAGTCTGCTGACAGGTGGCTGGCTGGCCGCGGTGCAAAAAGGAACCTGGTGGATTGGCTGGCTATCGTTTTCTGGGCTGTTGTTAGCCGGTGGACTCGCCCTGCTTGTCGCCTGGCGTTGGGCCGGAAGGAGTCGTACCCTGGCCGGGTTGATTGCCCTGGCCTTCCTGTTACGGCTGCTCAGCGGCGTGGCGCTTCACCTTTTACTCCCCGTCTTCGGCTATGCCGATGTAGATGACCGCGCCGGTTACGTTTTCACCGATGCCCACCGGCGCGATGTGCAGGCCTGGGAACTGGCCGCTTCGGACCGCTGGCTGACCGCGGCGTTTAGCAAAGAGTTTTACACCGATCAATACGGTGGCCTGCTGGCGCTCAGTGCCCTGGTGTATCGTTATCTTTCCCCTGATGCCCATCGTCCCCTTTTGCTGGTGTTGCTCTCGGCGCTGGTCGCGGCTTTAGGCGTTCCTTTTTTGTGGCAGGGAGCAACCCTTCTGTGGGGGGAATGCCTGGCGGCGCTTTCTGCGGCGATCTTTACCCTTTACCCCGAAAGCATCTTGCTGGGCGGCTCAGCCATGCGTGAGCCCTATTTGCTCACCGCTAGCGCTCTGCTCTTTTGGGGGGTTGCTGCCTGGCAAAAAGCCTCCCGCGGACGAGCAGCCTGGGGGGCAATGGCGCTTGCTCTCCTATCCATGATTTTGATCTCCCCCGTGGCCGCCCTGGCCAATTTGCTCTTGCTGGCTGGCTGGTTGTATTTTGCCCAGGAACGTACTCGTTTTTCATGGCGGCTGGTCGTGGGGACGCTGGTAGTTTTCCTTGCGGTGCTATTTCTCCTCGCCTGGGCACTGAACCGCCAGGGCACCTTGAGCGCGGCCACTCCTTTGGGCGTCTTGAGCAACTTTTTGCGCGAGGCCGTCAAGTGGGATGTCTATCAGCTAAAACGCGGCTCAGGCTGGGTGCAAAAACTGTTTGATGAGATGCCCTCTTTCCTGCGTCTGCCCTTTGTGGTGATTTACGGCATCTTTCAACCGGTCCTGCCTGCGGTGGCGATTGAACCGGCGATTCCGATCTGGAGGCTGATTGGCCTCGCCCGCGCCGTTGGCTGGTATACTTTGCTGCCACTGCTGGTCTTTTCGTTTTTTGCGGTGAACCGTCTCTCTTCTGAACGGACGGTGTGGCGCTGGTTCCTGTTTTTCATCTGGCTCTGGGTTTTGCTGGTTGCCCTGCGCGGCGGTGGTGACCAATGGGACAATCCCCGTTATCGGGCGATTCTACTACTGTGGCAGGCTCTGCTGGCTGGTCACGCCTGGCTCTGGTGGCGTGATCAGCGAAATGCCTGGTTCCTGCGTATTTTAGAAATGGAGGCGATTTTTCTGCTGTTCTTCACCCAATGGTATCTCAGCCGTTATTATCACCTGGGTGGCCGCCTGCCCTTTGGCTGGTTGGTGGTTAGTATCCTTTTGGGGTGGGGGCTGATCAGCGCTCAAGGCTTGTGGTCAGCCCGACGTAAACGTGCTTGACACCATTTGAGCAGAGTTTATAATTCAAAAATTGAATTTTGGAAACAAAGGAGAAACATGGCCACTGCGCTTATCACAGGAATCACAGGACAGGATGGTTCCTATCTTGCCGAATTTTTGCTGGAAAAAGGATATGAAGTCGTTGGGGTGGCGCGGCGCTCAAGCACAGTCACTTCGGAGCGGATTAATCATTTGCTCGATCGCATTACCGTTGTCCAGGGAGATTTACACGACCAGGGTTCTTTGCTGGCGCTTCTGGAAGAGTTCCGACCGGATGAGATCTACAACCTGGCGGCTCAATCCTTTGTCCCCTCCTCCTGGAATCAACCCGTCCTGACGGGGGATGTCACGGCGTTGGGGGTGACCCGAATGCTGGAGGCCATTCGTTACGTCAACCCCCGCATTCGCTTCTACCAGGCCTCCAGCAGCGAAATGTTTGGGAAAGTTGTAGAAGTACCTCAACGCGAAACCACGCCGTTTTATCCGCGCAGCCCCTATGGTGTGGCAAAGGTTTATGGTCATTGGATTACGGTCAATTATCGCGAATCCTATGACATGTTTGCCGTCTCTGGCATCCTTTTCAACCACGAAAGCCCACGGCGCGGCCTGGAATTTGTCACGCGCAAAATTTCTGATGGCGTGGCTCGGATTAAATTGGGCCTGTCCAAAGAATTGCGCCTGGGAAACCTGGATGCTCGTCGGGATTGGGGCTTTGCTGGTGATTATGTCCGCGCCATGTGGCTGATGTTGCAACAGGATCACCCCGAAGATTTCGTGGTCGGCACGGGAGAAACGCACTCGGTGCGCGAATTTTGCGAGATCGCCTTTGGTTATGTAGATCTGGATTATAAGGAATTCGTCATTCAGGATGAGCGTTTTTACCGCCCGGCTGAGGTGGATTTGCTCGTCTCCGATCCGAGCAAGGCTCGCCGTCTGCTGGGCTGGGAACCGACTATTTCCTTCCCTGAATTGGTGAAATTGATGGTGGATGCCGATATGGAGCGATTGAGCAAGCAACTGGTCAACCGTCCAGCCTGACCTTCCCTGGGCCCCAAAAATCTTATGGATCTCTCACTGGTCATTCCGGTCTATAACGAACAGGAAAATCTGCCCCTCCTGTTTGAAGCCATTCAGAAATCGCTGTCCACGCTGGAGCGTTCCTGGGAGGTCATTTTTGTGGATGACGGCAGCCAGGACCAAAGTCTGGAGGTGCTGCGGCGCCTGGTGGAGCAACACCCTGGCCAGGTTCGGCTGATCGCCTTTCGGCGTAACTTCGGTCAGACGGCTGCGATTGCTGCCGGTATTGATCATGCTCAGGGCGAGATTGTGGTTTTGCTGGATGCCGATTTACAAAACGACCCTGCCGATATTCCCATGTTGCTGGCCAAACTGGACGAGGGCTATGATGTGGTCAGTGGCTGGCGCAAAGATCGCAAAGATAACCGCCTGACACGCACGATTCCATCTCATATCGCCAACTGGTTGATTTCACACGTTACTGGCGTTCATTTGCATGATTACGGCTGCACGCTCAAGGCTTATCGCCGCGATGCAATCACCGGCTTCCGCCTGTATGGGGAGATGCATCGCTTTATTCCGGTGTATGCTCATTCCGTCGGGGCGAAGATCACCGAGGTGGTTGTTCATCATCATCGGCGCAAATTCGGCCGGGCCAAATATGGCCTGGAACGCACGGTTAAGGTCATTTTGGACCTGTTTACCGTGAAGTTTTTACTCAGTTATGCCAACAAGCCCATTTATCTTTTTGGGGGAACCGGGATTTTGCTGATGGGACTGAGTACGGCCATGTTGTTTTTCTTACTGCTGCGGCGTCTTTTTGTGGGCGTTCCGGTGTTGACTTCGCCGTTCTTTCAGATGAGTGCCATGTTTTTCATCCTGGGTTTTCAATCTATTCTGATGGGGCTGATTGCCGAGCTACTCGTCCGTACTTATCATGAGGCCCAGGGAAAACCCACGTATGTGATTCGCGAGACTCTTGGTTTTCAGGAAAACACAATCAAATGAATCGTAGCCAAAAAACTGGATGGGCGCATCGTTCTTTCTGGCTTCGTTTGGGAGGAACGGTTTTTTCCACGGGGTTGCTCATCTTTCTGGTGGTGCAAAATTGGCAATCGGTGGTGGATGCAGTTCAGCGTATCTCTCCATCGCTTTTGGCGCTCACTTTGGGCCTGATGCTGGCTTCCCGTTTCTTCACGGGTGTGCGCTGGTATGTGCTTTTGCGTTCGGCGAAGATGCCGATTTCCTTCAAGGAAACCATGTCGTTGACCTTTGTGGGCTTGTTTGCTTCCAATTTTTTGCCTACCACCATCGGCGGAGATGTCGTTCGCCTGGCAGGGTTGATTCAACTGGGGCAGGATCGGGCGCTCAGCGTCGCTTCGCTGGCTGCGGATCGATTGGTTAACATGGCTGGGATGGCGCTGGCCTCGCCGCTGGGCCTTGTGCAGGTGCTGTCTGCACCCTCTGCGGCCTCAGCTGGCCTGATGACCTGGAGCCGGCGCGGCATCCGGTTTGTGAAGCGCATCGGGGAATCGCTTTCGGTCTGGTTGAAGAATCCGTTGGCGTTGTTGCTCTCGTTTGTTTTCGCGGCCCTCCACATGTTCTGTGTGTTCAGCGTTAATTATTTGCTGATTCATACGTTTGGTGGCACGTTGCCTTTTTGGCGGGTGATTGGTCTTTCCAGCCTGGCTTATTTTCTTGGCCTGGTGCCGATTTCCATCAATGGATATGGCTGGCAGGAATTGACCGCTTCGACTCTGCTCACTGTTTTTGGGGGGGTAAGTATTTCAATCAGTGCCTCGGTGTCGGTTTTGAATCGCATTCTGACGATCATCGCCAGCCTACCGGGCGCGGTGACGCTCCCTTCGGTGCTGGCCAGCGCACGAAAAATGGAATCCGGAGCGAATCATGATTGAGAATCGCACTTTCTGGCGTACGATTTTTGGATTTTCTTTTTTCATTACGCTGTGGGCTTTGTGGCTTTCTAT
>JBMFPJ010000154.1:0-5297 GCA_049969175.1 Anaerolineae bacterium
CGGTGTTAAGTTCGTTTTCCTTAATCCGGCGTTCTTGCTCCACCGCCGCATTGCGCCGGTCATAAATGGCCTGATCGGCGCGGCGCAAGAGTTCCTCACGCGCTTCGGCTTCCAGGGCACGCGCCATCTCGGGAGTAGGACGGATGGATTGGATGGAAAGCGCCAGCAATTCTATCCCCTTTGTGGTCAACGCCTCGCTGGCGGCAAATCTCTCGAACACCGACCTGGCAATCTGTTCAGAGGCATGAATGGCTTCGCTCAGCGGCAAACGCTGAATTTCAGCACGCACCAGAACTTGCAGAAGATTGATCAATCGCTGCGGTAACTTTTGCGGATCATCAGAGATATACTTTTCCGGCGCGCCATCAACGGTGTAATTGAGCAGTTGGGCAAGTTTTTGGGGCTCTTTCACCCGATACGTCAATTGTCCCTGAATGGTCACTTCCTGAAAATCTCTGCTGACCTCGTTAAAGATGAATGGCGCATCGGAACTGGCAATGGGGATAATGACAAGAGATGCGGATGGTTTGAAATAGAAAAAGGCCAGTCCTGTGCCTGCACGCACCAGTTTACCACCGCGATAGTGCATGACGTAATACGAGGGAGGGGCTTTGATGTATTTGAAACCAAACATTGTCCTTTTCTCCTGGAGGGATATAGCATGATTATAAGCGCAATGGTGGTTGGATTGCAGGCATAAGACTCTGCGCCCAATGAATCGGTGGGCTGTTTTTATCCAGATGGCTCAAGCAGAGGCGCCGCGCGGCACGCCTGCAGTGGAGTAATGTAGCGCAAGTCGCAAGGACTTGCGCTACATCTCCGCCGTGCCGGTGGGGAGGGGAGCCAGCGTGGGACAGTCTTTCCAGGCTGTCCAGACATGTCCCCCAGCCCGCTTTAGCGGGGTTGGTACGCATAGCACGGGGGTTTATTCCCGTGCGGTCTAAATACCATCGAAGAAGTGATCCAAAACTTCCTCACTCACATCGAATACCGTGTTATGCGGTGGAAGCGGCTCTTTGGTCATCCATTCGGGCAGACGATCATCCTTGCTTGTAAAGCCTGCTCGCCGGTTGAACTCACGCTCCATCTTAATGGTCTGTTTGCCCAGCTCTTGCAAAATGTTATCTGGCAAATCATTCCAGCCGTAACGGGCCTGCAACAGCCGTTTCACCACGTTATCGGGCGTAGCCGCATAGCCAAAGCCCGCAAAGATACAGGCACCCAGGGTATCGTAACCCGCCATATTCAACTGCGCATTGAGCGATACATCCTTTTGCACGGTCGGGTCCAGATGATTGACCTTGGCTCGGATAGTCAAACCGGCGGTATGATCGGCCCCCTGCGGCGAAACCGCATAAGTGACACCCGTTCCCTTGATCGCCCGCGGCTCATAAGCCGACATCGCCTGGCCTTTTACCGCCGGCACTCGTTCCACACCGACCTTCTTGCCGGTCGCCACCGCCCCGTTCCCCAGCGCGCGTCCCAGTTCTGAACCGGAACGAATCTCGTTCAGCAGTTCCATGGCTCGTTCCCCATCCCCCCATTCCATCAGACCTGCTTCGGCGGCCACCCCCAGCGCCGCACCAATGTCAATGGAATCCAGACCCAGGTCATTCACCTGCCAGTTCAAACGAGCAATCGTTTCCAACGAGTGAATGCCCAGGTTCGACCCCATCAAACCAATCGTCTCATACTCCAGGGGCGAAACAATCGCCTTGCCATCCTCCCCGCCGAAAATATTAGAGCATTTAATCGTACAACCGGCCATACAGGCATGACTGGGGTTCAATTCGCCGCCATATTTGAGAATCAAATCGCGCAACGTCTCACCACTGATGTCATCCACATGTTCAAAATGACCCGATGAAAAATTGCGGGTGGGTAATCCGCCAAAACCATCGCACATGTGCGCCATCGCAGCCGTGCCATAATCGTGATACGTCTTCGTCTGTGGATGTTCCATCAAGGCCCGGGTGTAATCCTTTTGGGCCACTTTGAACGCTTCAGGATCCGCAATGGGCGGTTTCTGTCCACCGGTGTTATCGAACACAATGGCCTTCAACCCTTTGGAGGCCATTACCGCCCCTAACCCACCGCGCGCAGCAATGCGGCTGGGCACCCGATCTTTATCCAGATTTTGGATTCCCGCCGCCGAAAGTTTCATCTCCCCCCCAGGGCCGATCAACGAAATAGCGACTTTCTCACCGTATCGCTCCACCAGACGGCGAGCGGATTCATAGACCCCCAGCCCGATCAACCCCTCCGCCGCTTCCCACCTGGCCCCCTCCCGGCTCAAATGCAACACCCAAAACCCTGTTTCGGCAGGCGCATCTTCAATGATCAGCGCCTTAATCCCCATCGTGGCCATGTGCAAACCGGTTCTACCACCGGCATTGGCCTCCTTCACCCCCCCAGTGAGGGGCGATTTCGCTCCGATGGAGATACGATCGGTGGAAGAAAGCATATGTCCCACCAGCAGGCCCGGAGCGAAGATGAGTTTATTCTCCGGCCCCAACGGATCGCACGTCGCCGGGACCTCGTCGAGCAAAACGCGTGCAATCAACCCCCGGCCACCTAACCGTTCCCAGCCCGCAGGAAGCGGTTCACGATTTAAAGTTTTCGTGCGAGCGTTAATACGCCAGATTCGCATATTCATGTGCCCTTTTCTCCTGCTACAAATTTACGCGAACAAAGACTTCACCGCGTCTCTAAATACCTGGGTATGATAATCCACATCGGCTTCGCGCGTATCGGCTGAAATCAACGCCATATTGTGGAAAGGCGTCATCAAAATCCCACGATTGAGGGCATACAGGTGCATATAGCGATCCAGTTCATGGTCTATGGCCGCGGCCGCTTCCCCACCATTTTTGGGGGGAGTTGGACGGAACCAATACTCAGAGCGGTTGCCCAGGCGCTTGACAATCCAGGGCAAGTTAAATTCGCGGATGACCTCTTCGACGCCGGCGGTAAAACGTTCTTGCAAGGCAATCGCCCGTTGATAAAACTCTGGAGTCAACACATGCTCCAGAGTAGCCTTCATCGCTGCCACCGAAAGGGCATTGCCGGCCAGCGTGCCTCCAATTCCGCCCACATCCGCATCATCTTTAACCAGTTTTGCCTGAAACCGATCTGCGACTTCCTCAGTAAAACCATAAACGGCTGCGGGCACCCCTCCTGCAATTGGTTTCCCAATGGTGAGAAAATCTGGCTGCAAACCATGCTCACGGGTGTATCCTCCCGGCCCGGCGCAGATGGTATGCGTTTCGTCAATGATGAGATATGTGCCAAATTTACGGGTGATCTCACGCAACGCCTGGTGATACCCCGGCTGCGGATGAATGATACCGATATTGGTCATCACCGGTTCGGCCAGCACCGCGGCCACATCTCGGGCAGAAAGGGCGGTCTCCAGAGCCGCAACGTCGTTAAACTCAATCACCTTTGTCGTGTAAGTGGGATCGATTTGTGGCCCCATGTTATTGGGACGCGACATAGGAGTACCTTCTTCGTCCAGAACGATAAAAGTTTCATCCACCGTTCCGTGATAACAATAATTGAACACCAGCACTTTCGGGCGCCCGGTAATCATGCGCGCCATCCGTAAAGCAAAGCGATTGGCGTCGGTCGCTGAAAGGGCAAATTGCCAGTAAGGTAAGCCAAAGCGCCGCTGAAGTTCCTCTCCCACCCAAATCACATCTTCAAAGGGGAGCATCAGTGTCAGTCCCTTCGCGGCCTGTTGGTTGATGGCCTTAAGAGTAGCCTCAGGGGCATGCCCCGTCATAGCACCGGTATCCCCCAGGCAAAAATCAATATAGTCATTGCCGTCCACGTCGCTAAAGTGCGCCCCCTTCGCTTCTTTGACAAAAACAGGAAACGATCCCGCCCAACGAATCATCCACAACATCGGCACGCCGCCATGCAGCGATTTGCGCGCCCGCTGGTAAAGTTGAAAGGAGCGGCGATGAGATTGATGAAAAAGTTCCTCCTCAGCGCGGAGGAGAGATTCAAGTTTTTTTCTGTCCATACTGCCTCTTTGAAAAGCCCGACCATCGCAGCCGTTAACTATTTCACTACCTGTTGGAGCGCGGTTGCAAAAATTTGCAGAGCATCATTGACCTGGGTCTCACTCACATTCAATGGCGGTATCCAACGGATGGTCGAATCATACGTACCACAGGTCAACAATAACAGGCCACGTTCTTCACAAGCATGAACGATTTCCTTGACCAGCGGTTTGGCCTGTTTGTAATCGCCGTTGACGGCGAATTCCGAGCCAATCATCAAACCCAGGCCGCGCACATCCGCCAGCTGAGGAAATTCTTCCTGTAATTTCCGCAAGCCGGTCATCAGTTGCAGGCCGCGCGCCTGAGCATTCTCAAGCATCTTCTCTTCTTTCATGGCACGTATCGTGGCTACACCGGCAGCCATGGCGACCGCGTTCCCGCCAAAGGTCCCGCCATGTGAACCGACCGGCCATTTTTTCATCAGTTCAAGACGGCTGAACACCCCCGAAAGCGGCAATCCGCTAGCAATTCCTTTGGCAACCGTCATAATATCCGGCACCACTCCGCTGTGTTCAAGGGCAAACCACTTGCCCGTTCGCCCAAATCCGCTTTGGACTTCATCGAAAATCAACATGATTCCGTGTTGATCACAGCGTTGACGTAAGGCCCGTAAGAATTCAGCCGGCGCGGGGACATAACCGCCCTCGCCCAATACCGGTTCGATCAAAATCGCGGCCACATCGTGGGGCGCCACCTGGCTGACCAGTAATTCGTCCAACGCAGCCAGGGAATATTTTATCGCATCCGCTTCGCTCATTCCCATCTTGAAAGCATAAGGAAACGGTGCTACATAGACACCACCCGGCAAAACCTGCCCGACTCCTTTATACACCGTTTTAGAAGTGGTCAACATCATGGTCTGTGCTGTGCGACCATGGAAGGATCCAGTAAAAACAATTACATTTTGTCGCCCGGTGACTGTTCGAGCCAGCTTGAGGGCACCTTCAACTGCTTCCGCGCCAGAATTGCTGAAAAAGAACCCGTCTATTTCTGCCGGGACGATCGAACGCAGTTCCTCAATCAGCTGCAACATCGGGCGATGCACCACAATATTCGCCTGAGCATGAATGAACAGGCCCGCCTGCTCGCGGATCGCCTCCACAACTTTTGGATGACAGTGCCCGGTGTTAGTCACGCCAATTCCACAGGTAAAATCAAGGTATTTTCTCCCATCGGCTGCGTAGATGTAGCTTCCTTCGGCGCGCTCGGCTTCGATATTGAAAATACTCG
>JBMFPJ010000155.1:0-5256 GCA_049969175.1 Anaerolineae bacterium
GTTTGTCGTGCTTTTGCTGATTGCCTTGCTGATCCGTTGGGCGATCTTTCACGAGCGACCAGAACGTTGGGGAAAGCCGCTGTTGCTGGTCACCATTTATGGTCTAGTCGGGCTGGGATCGATGCTGTATGCGGCCGAGCCTTTGCTGGTTTGGGATTCTTTGCGCGATTACGTGAAAGACGCGTTGATTGCCGTGGTGGCGGCGAGTTTGTTGAGCCGCGGCCCGTTGTTTCGTCGCGCTTTGTGGGCGCTTTTGCTGGCGGGAATTCTGATCGGCTCTTTCAGCGTCTATCAGTTCCTGACCAAAACCTTTACGAATAACTACGGCGGTTTTGCTCAGGCGGAATATATGCAAATTACTGTCGGCTCCAATGATTACCGCATTGCAGGTGTGGTGGGTGACCCGAACTTTTTTGCTCAGATTATGGTGGTGCTGGTGCCCATTGCCCTGGAGCGAATGCTCCATGAGCGCCATCTCGCTTTGCGCATTCTGGCTGGCGTGGCGTTGATTCTGTCCACCCTTTCTGTGCTTTACACGTATTCGCGTGGCGGTTTTCTGGCGCTGGCGGCTGCCATGTTGTTGTTTTTGATTTTGTTTCCTCCCCATCCCAACCGGATGCCCTGGTTGATTTTGGGTGCGTTGGTGGTAATGTCTTTCGTGCCCCCTTCTTACTACGAAAGAATTCTCTCGATCAACCTGGCTTTTTCTGCGCCCCAAACGCAATTCCGTTCTACCGACAAGGCGATTCAAGGACGTACCAGCGAGCTACTCACCGGGCTGGCCATGTTCAGTGACCATCCATTGTTTGGCGTGGGTCTGAAGAATTATGCCTATTTATATCCTTATTACTCGAAGAGCATTGGGCTGGCGCCCAGTGCTTCTCAACGATCGGCACACAATTTGTATCTGGAAGTGTTGGCAGAGACGGGAGCCGTGGGTTTTGCTGTATTTGCTTTTCTGATCGGAACGACGTTGCGCACCATTTGGGCTGCTCGAAAACGTTTCATTGAAGCGGGTCTCTACAAATATGCCCACATGACCAGCGGTTATTTCATTGGCGTTGTTGCTTATCTGGCGGCAGCGTTTTTTGTCCATTCGGCTTTCCCCCGCTATTTCTATCTCCTGGTTGGCATGGGACTGGCGCTCGACGCCATGGCAAAAGCAACGATCGCGGCCTATCAGCGCCAAGAAAAGCCTGAAGGGGGGCTATGAACGCTGTTTCTTCCAGCACAGACCTGGCGCGGAAAACGCTCAAGGGTATTCTCTGGTCGGCGTTGACCTTTGCAGCAGGGAAGGGAATCACTTTTCTCTCGACCGTTGTTCTGGCGCGCCTGCTCACCCCAGATGACTTCGGCCTGATGGCGCTGGGTTTGCTGGCGATTGCCTACATCGATACTTTTGGCGAATTGGGGGTGGGCAATGTGGTGATTTATCGCCGCGATCACCTGGAAGAAAATTCCAGCGTCGCTTTTACGTTGGGATTACTGGTCAATTTCTCTTTAATGGCCATCGCCTTTTTCGTTGCCCCGCTGGTATCCGCCTTTTTCAAAGAACCCCGACTGGTTGAAATCTTACGCGTCCTTTCGCTGACTCTTTTCATCTCTGGCCTGGGTACCATTCACCAGGCGCGCCTGAATCGCGAATTGCGGTTCAAGAAAACGTTTTTGCCAGAAACGGGGAAAACCCTCGCCAAAGCCATTGTTTCTATTGGCTTGGCCTGGCTGGGCTGGGGTGTTTGGAGCCTGGTGTGGGGACAAATCGCTGCCAACCTGACCGCCACCGCCTTATACTGGTTTTCCTTCCGCTGGCTACCTCGCCTCACGCTCAAATGGGAGATTGTCCGCCAGCAGTTGAGCTACAGCAGCCATCTCTTGTTGGTCGAAATCATGGCGATTATTCGCAGCAACCTCGATTACGTTATTATCGGGCGACGTTTCGACACCACCAGCCTGGGCTATTACACCATGGCCTATCGTGTTCCGGAACTATTGATTATCTTTGTCTGCTCTGCTGTGAGCAAGGCTTTGTTCCCCGCTTTTTCCAGCGTTCAGGATCATCTCGAAACCCTGCAACGCGGTTATCTCAACACCTTGCGTTATATGGCGCTTTACAGCTTACCGGTGGGGGTAGGCATGGCTCTGGTCACGGCTGAATTTGTCACCGTGGCATACGGAAGCCAATGGCATCCTTCTATCCCGATTATGCAAGTCCTCTCACTCTATGCCGTGATGTACTCATTGGCCTATCACGCCGGTGATATTTACAAGGCAACTGGTCGCCCCGACATTTTGAGCAAAACAAGCATGCTCGATGTTGCCATTGGGGCTCCCTTGCTCTGGCTGGGTGCCAATTATGGCATTTTCTATGTCGCCGTGGCCCATTTGCTAGCCAATACTCTCATGACAACGATCAAGCTGACCCTCGTGGTGCGGCTGGTTCACCTCCGCTTTACGGATATTTTCCGCGCTCTTCAACCGGCGCTGACCGCTTCAGCAATGATGCTGGCAGGGCTGCTGGCGCTACATCCAGCAACGATGGGCCTGTATCCTCTTTTACGTCTGGTGTTACTTGCCAGCAGTGGAGCGTTGCTGTATGCGGGTGCACTCTGGTTGTTCAATCGCGAAGTGGCTTTACATGGTATGGATCTGCTCCGCCATACCTTCTTCAAACGCCTGGAACCAGAGGGGACACGGCAATGAAAATCGTTCAAATCATCAGCTCCGTTTCCATTGGTGGCGCAGAACGATTGATGGTCGTTTTTGCGCAGATGGCTCGTCAACGCGGCCTGGAAGTCACTGTCATCAGCCTGGCGACGCCGGGTGAGAAAGCCTCCTATGCCGATCAGATTCAGCAACAGGGCGCCCGTCTGGTCTTCTTCCCGGCGCCTCGCCTGCTGGACTTTGGCCGAATCGCCGCCCTGACGCGTTTCCTCCGCCGCGAGCGATTCGACCTGGCGCACACCCACCTGAACTATGGCAACATCCTGGGGGTTGCCGCAGCGCGACTGGCTGGTTTGCCCGTCGTCTCAACCCTGCACTCAACAGGAAATAATCATGCCAATTCCAACGCTGGCCGTGAATTCCTGGAAACAACCCTGTTGCGTTTTTTTACCCACCGTTTAATCGCCGTGGGCTACAAGGTCGAAGAGATGTACCGCCCTCGCCTGGGAAATCGGCCAATGGAAATCATCCCCAACGCGGTGTTGCTTGCCCCAACGGTGACGGCCGAAGAGCGTATCCGCCTGCGCGTGGAACTGGCTGGCTCGACGGACCGGCTGATTTTGCTCACTGCCGGGCGCTTTGCTCCGCCAAAAGCGCTGGATGACCTGGTGCGTGCTTTTGCCTTGCTGCACGAGCGTGTGCCGCACACCATTTTAATCATGGTGGGAGAAGGGCCGTTGTTTGCCCAAATTGCTGCTCTGGTTCAAGAAATGGGCCTGGGCGACGCGGTGCGATTACTTGGCCCGCGCCAAGATGTACCTTTGTTGATGGCAGCCGCGGATGTGTATGCCAGCTCCTCGCTGCGCGAGGGCCTCCCCATGGCGGTTTTAGAAGCAATGATGGCTGGCCTACCGGTAGTGGCTACGGCAGTCGGCGATCTGCCGCGGTTGCTTCAGCCGGGGAGGGGGCTGCTTGTCCCGCCGGCCAACCCACCGGTCCTGGCTGAAGCGCTTGAAAAGATGGCGAAAAACGCCCAATTGCGGGAAACGCTTGGGGCGGCTGCCCGTCAATTCGTTCAGGAAAATTTCTCCGCCGAAGCCTGGATGGACCGCCTGTTGGCTGTTTATGGTGATGTTTTGCGCAGCCGCAGCCAAGTCGCAGCGTTACATGAGAGTTGAGACCTTATGTTTGGTGTCTTCTTCTGGCTGAGTGTGTTGGTGGTGTTGTATGTTTATGCGGGTTATCCGGCTTTGCTGGCCGTGCTCGCCCGTCTTTTCCCGCGTCCGCTTCACCTTGCGGATATTACCCCAACGGTCACCATCCTGGTCGCTGCCTATAACGAAGAAGCGGTGATGGCCGATAAGTTGGAGAATTGCCTTTCTCTGGATTACCCTGCCGAAAAATTGCAGGTGCTGGTGGCTGCGGATGGTTCTACTGATCGTACTGCGGAGATTGTGCGTTTATTTGCCGACCGCGGTGTGGATCTGTGCTACGAGCGGGCGCGACGGGGCAAGATGGCCGCGATCAATCATGCCATGTCGCTGGCGCGTGGTGAAATTGTGGTGTTTTCCGATGCCAATAACTTCTACCAGCGGCAGGCGTTGCGCGAATTGCTGCGGCCATTCGCCGATCCGCAGGTGGGAGCGGTCTCTGGGCCGAAGTCAGCATTTCTCCCGATTTAGGGAATTTACCGCTCCCGTTCTATCAGCGCAATGCTATTTTCCCCATTTCCTCGGCCATTGTGCTGCCCGATTCGCCTTCGGCGGACGAATTGCGCGCGGCGATGACCATCTCAGCGGCCTTCGGGCGGATGAGCACGGGACGCATGTCGCTGACTTTGTTGAGTCAGAGCCAGGTGACGCCGGAGATTCAAAGCTCGTATCATCTTATCTTTGTGGGCAAGCCTGCTGCTTTGAGCATGCTTTCGGCCATTAAATGGCCGGCTACCCTGGCAGGGAATGCGATCAACAGTGCCGGTATGCAAGCTGATGACGGCATTTTGCAAATGGCAAATTCCCCCTGGAATCCAGGTCGAATGCTACTTTGGGTGGGGGGGAACACAGATGCGGGTGTTCTCAAGGCTGCCCAGGCGCTTTCCAGCGGTGATCTCAAACCGCTTTTGGAGCGCGACAAAGTGATCATTGCCGATATTCAGCCTTTCGTTACCGCTCCTGTGGAAGAAAGCCTGAAAATCCCCCCCGACCGAAAATTTTCCGACTTGGGTTACGACATCCGTAAAGTAGATGGAGTGGGCTTCAAGCAGCTGGATTACATCTTTTACCTTTCGCCTGGCCTTGTTCCGAGCGAAAAACCATATATTGACCTGGCCTTCAACAACTCGTCATTGCTTGACCCATCCACTTCCAGCATGGTCGTTTACGTGAATGGTGTGCAAATTGCCAGTGAACGCCTGAGCGAGGACACGTCGGTATTGACCACCAAGCGCATCCTCATCCCGGAAAATCTGGTTCGGATGGGCGAAAATTTGATCAGCGTGCAGGCCAATCTGTTCCCGATCACGGCTTGTTCGTTGTTCACGTTTAACTCTTTGTGGCTGACGATTTATCCGGAATCTGTGCTGCATCTGCCGCTCAT
>JBMFPJ010000156.1:0-5215 GCA_049969175.1 Anaerolineae bacterium
ATCTTCCGCGACCCGCGCGATGTGGTCGTCTCGCACGTTTTCTACGTCACCGAGATGGAAGTGCGCCACGTCCACCATGCCTACTACAAGTCCCTGCCCGATTTCGAGGCGCGGCTCAAGGTCAGCATTTTGGGGCGTCCTGAGGCTGGCGTGGAATTTCCGAACATCGCCGAACGCTTCGCGCCCTACCTCGACTGGTTGAATCAGCCTCAAGTGTTGACTCTGCATTTCGAAGATTTGATTCAGGACCGCGTCCGGACGTTGAACCGCATCCTCGACCACTTCCTCGCCCGAATCCCGCTGCGGACTCCCCGCGACCTGATCCTCGACTCCCTCGAAGCCTCCATCAACCCGACAAAGTCCCCCACCTTCCGCTCCGGCAAAACCGGCGAGTGGAAGAAATATTTCACGCCAGAGCATAAGACGATTTTCAAAGATGCAGCCGGAGATCTGTTGATCACATTGGGATATGAAAAGGATAACAACTGGTGAAATGAAACGACTCACGCAAAGCCGCTGGTTTGAAATTCTCCTGCTTGCGCTGATTTCGGGGTTGACCTACCTGCCGCGCATCGGCGAGATGGGCTACTACCGCGACGACTGGTACTTCCTCTACGACGCGCTGGTGAGCGGACCAAGGGCGCTGATCGAGATCGCCCTGCACACCCGTCCCATCCGCGGACCGTTGTATGCGCTGTATTTTTCATGGTTTGGCTTCAACCCCTTTCCCTACCACGTTGTAATGTATCTCACCCGTTTGCTGGGCGGTATCGGCGCGTGGTGGCTGTTCAATTTGGTTTGGGAAAAGAAACGCCACGCCAATTTTTTCATGGCGGCGCTGTTTGTGTTGTTCCCCGGCTTTTTGTGGTGGGTGGCGGGTTTTGAATTTCAGCCGTATGTGTTGAGCGTGGGGCTGCAAGCCTTCTCCATTGCCTTTACGCTCAAGGCGGTTTCGTCCGCGACCATGCCCAAACGCCTCGGCTGGACGATTGCCGCCCTGCTTTCGGGGTGGGCGTATCTGGCATTGGTCGAATATGCCATCGGCATGGAAGCGCTGCGCCTTATCCTTGTATTTCTGCACATCCGCCGGGAGAAGCCCGGCGAGACGCTGAGGGCTTCTCTGCCGTTGGCGCTGAAACGATATGCGCCGCATTTGCTCATCCCCGGCGTGTTCCTGTTCTGGTACCAGTTCCTGTTCGATAACTGGCGCAAAGCGCAGGATGCCGGCGCACAATTGAGCGTCCTGCTCTCCTCGCCGGCGGCGGCGCTCTGGCGCCTGGTGGAACTTGCGCGCAGTTGGCTGAACGTGGCGCTCTTTGCGTGGATCGTTCCCTTTTATCAAAACTTCTACAACAACCGCCTGAAGGATATTCTTCTTGCCCTGGCGTTTGCCGCTCTTGTCGTGGGATTGGTCGCTTTTGCTGCACAACTGCTAGCAGTTGTGCTACGACAACCTTTGCATGCACACGCCAACAGGTACTTGAACGGCAGCGAGGAAGACGCCGCTGACCAAACCTGGGCATGGCGCAGGGAATTGCTGTGGGTTGACTTTCTCGGAACGCTGGGCGGCGTTCTGCCTGTCATCCTTGCCAACCGTGTGGTGACCTTCGAGCGCATTTCTCAATACACGCTTCCCGCCTCGCTGGCAGGCGTGGTCTTCCTGAGTGGTTTGCTCCATTCGGTCTTTCCGCGGACTCTTCGCTCCGCCCTGCTTGCGGGCTTGATTGGGCTGGCGGCGCTTTCGCATCACGGGCTTGCCGCGCAGGCGGTCAATGAGGAACAGATCATCGCCGGGTTTTGGCGGCAGGTCGTCTGGCGCGCGCCGGAGATCAGGCGGGGGACGACGCTGGTGGCGTACTATCCGGGCGTCAATTATGCGGAGGGAAACGACGTGGTGTGGGGTCCTGCTAATTTCATCTATTACCCTCAATGGCAGGGACGCATGCCCGTGGATATTCCCCTGCCCGCCTCGCGGCTCGAACAGGACAGCATCCTGCAAATCATCAACGGCAACAAATCCTTTGAACAGACCGACCTTGTGATTAAGTTCGTCCACACCGAGACGAATTACAAGAATCAACTTATCCTGACGCAGCCCTCGCCGAACGCCTGTGTGCATGTGCTCGATCCGCGCTGGCCCGATCTTTCGGTCAATGACCCGCCGTTCGTTCATGCCGCATATCGCAACTCGAAGGTGGAGAATATCGTGACGGATGCGGATTTTCCAGTCATACCGCTGTACGGCTTTGGCGGGGAACTTCGGCGCGAGTGGTGTTACTACTACCAAAAGGCGGATCTGGCGCGTCAGCAGGGCGCTTGGGATGAAGTTGCCCGCTTGGGCGCTGAGGCGCAAAAGCGCAATCTCACCCCGAACGACCTTGTGGAGTGGATGCCCTTTCTGCAGGCGTATGCCTTTCTCGGCGAGCAAAAACAGGTCAAGGTCATCTCCACCCGCATCAACCAGGAACCTTTTTACCGCCAACTTGCCTGCCGCAATCTCAGCGCGATGCAAGCGCACGGCTTCCCGCTCAGCGCTGAAATGCAGCGTTATGTGGACGAACTGTTTTGCCAATGAACTGTTCCATTGTCATTCGCGCGTATAACGAAGAGAAACACATCGGGCGTTTGCTGGAGGGCATCCGTCAGCAGACCATCAGTGACGTGGAAATCATCCTCGTCGATTCCGGCTCGACGGATTCAACCGTCTCGGTTGCTGAGTCGTTCGGGGCGCGGATCGTGAGAATCGCGTCGGATGAGTTTACGTTTGGGCGGTCGCTCAATTTCGGGGTCCGCGCGGCGACGCGGGAGTTGGTCGTCATCGCCAGCGCGCATGTCTATCCCGTCTATCCCGACTGGCTGGAGAGTCTGCTGCGTCCGTTTGAGGATGAGAAGGTGGCGTTGACCTACGGCAAGCAGCGCGGACCGGCAACCGCAAAGTTTTCGGAGCGGCAAATCTTTTATCAATGGTATCCCGATGTCAGCAATCTCGACCAACCGACTGCATTTTGCAATAATGCCAACGCCGCCATCCGCCGAAGTTTGTGGGAGCGGCATCCTTACGACGAAACGCTGACCGGGCTTGAGGATGTGGAATGGGGCAAGTGGGCAAAGGAGCAGGGGTACAAGATCGCCTACGTTGCCGAGGCGGAAGTCATCCATGTTCACAATGAGACGCCGCGCGGCGTGTATAACCGTTACCGCCGCGAAGCCATGGCGCTGCGCCGCATTTATCCCGAGGCGCATTTCAACTTCTACGATTTCGTCCGCCTGACGCTGACCAACATCTTCAGCGATGTATGGCATGCGGCGCGCGAGCGGGTCTTGTGGAAGAATCTGTTTTCGATAGTGTGGTTTCGCTTCATGCAATTTCACGGCACGCGCATGGGGCACCGCGAGACGAGCCTGGTCACGCCGCAGTTGCGCGAAACGTTCTATTACCCGAGAGAGCGCCGAAGAGACGAGGAGAAAAGACGCGACGTGGAGCCGATTCGGTATAATAAAGTGTGAATATGCAAATTGACTATATTGTCTGCCCGAGTGTCATTGAAGAGAAACTTGCCAGGAAACATCATGTTACCTTGCGTGAGGTACGGCAGGCGATGTTGAATCATCCGCGGTTTCGTTTTGCCGAAAAAGGTTATACCGATGGCGAAGATGTATACGCTGCGTTTGGACAAACCTTTGGTGGACGTTATCTGGCGATTTTCTTTGTCTTCAAACCGGACGAGAATACTGCGATTATAATCAGCGCACGTGACATGAGTCAGAAAGAGCGAAAATCCTATGGCCGCAAATAAATCATCCATTTCAAAATCGAGTTCGCTTGAAAAAATGGGCGAATTCTGGGATACGCACGATTTCACCGAATTCGATGATATCCACGCGCCTGACGTGGAATTTCACGTCACGGTTGCCATTCCTGTTGAGCCGGATTTACTTTCCGATATTGAGATATTGGCTCACCAACGCGGCATCAGCGTTGAAACATTAGTAAACCTTTGGTTGAAAGAAAAACTTATCGAAACAAGGGCGGGATAAATTGATTCGGACGCACTGAAAAGTGCGTTCAGTTTTTACTGTCTCCTGCGTAGCGCGGAATTTATTCCGCAACCTGACCGCGAAAAGCAAATGATTTGCGCGGTCAAGGCAAATCTTGCACGGTAATACATACTATGAAACTCATCGCCCTCGTCCCCATGCGCCATCACAGCCAGCGCGTGCCCGGCAAAAACTATCGTCCGCTGGCGGGCAAACCGCTCTACCAGTACATCATCGAGACGCTGCTTGCCGTGCCTGAAATCGAACAAATCGTGGTGGATACGGACTCCGAGCCGGTCATCGCTGGCCTGCGACAGCATTACCCGCAAGTGCAGGTCATCGTCCGCCCGGAGCACCTGCGCGCCGATACCATCCCGATGAACGAAATTTTGCTGTACGATACCGAGCAATTCCCAGCCGCGGCCTACTTGCAGACCCATAGCACCAACCCCCTTCTCAAGGCCGAAACCGTCCGCCGCGCCATCCAGACCTTTCAGGCGAGTTATCCGACCTATGACTCCCTCTTCTCGGTGACACGTCTGCAAACCCGCCTCTACGATCAACTCGGTCGCGCCCTCAACCACAACCCGGCGATTCTGCTCCAGACCCAGGACCTGCCGCCCGTTTACGAGGAAAATTCCTGCCTTTACATTTTCACCCGTCCGACACTGGTGGCGCGGCGCAACCGCCTGGGCGAACGCCCGCTGATGTTTGAGATTCCCCGCCTGGAAGCGGTGGACATTGACGAAGAGGCCGACTTCCAGATCGCTGAAGTCCTCATGCGCCTGCGCCTGGCGGGTCAACTTCCCTGAAACGAGAATCCTATGCCTACCATTTTGATGACTGCTCCCTACATGCTTCCTTTCGTAGATCGTTTTCGCCCGGTCTTTGCCCATTATGGCATCGAACTGATCCTGCCCAAAGTGCAAGAACGGATGGAAGAAGCCGACCTGCTGAAGTACGCTGGTCAATTCGATGGCACCATCTGTGGCGATGACCGCTACACGGCCCGCGTGCTGGAGGCCTGCGCCCCGCGCCTGAAGGTGATTTCCAAGTGGGGCACCGGCATTGACTCCATCGACGCCGCCGCCTGCGCCCGCCTGGGCATCAAAATTGGGCGCACGTCCAACGCCTTTACCCTGCCCGTAGCCGATACAGTGATGGGCTACATCCTGGC
>JBMFPJ010000157.1:0-5213 GCA_049969175.1 Anaerolineae bacterium
GGTTGCGCGAAATCAGCGAATAGGCCGGCGTCAGGCTGATTCCCAGATATTCCGTTGCCCCGCAGCAGTTCCAGTCCTCGATCTCTTGCAATTCGATGCCGAGAACCGGTGCGATTCTCAGCAATGAGTCGTAATACGCTTTCGCACTCGACTCCAGCGAACAACCGGGATAGAAAATGTATTTAGCCATATTCGAGATGCTCCAATTCTTTGGCACGTTTGAGAATGGCTTTTAATTGGGCGATGTTCTTGATCCGCCGCGGCGTAATCGCCATGCGCTCCTTGCTCAACATCCCGAAAGCCATGGGAGCCATGCCCGGCAGGCGTAACGGAAAGTGCTTCAGGTAGTGTCGGGTGGCCAGACCAAATTCAAAACTGCGCCCATATTCTTCCACCATGTCCACAAAGGTCTGGGAAAAATCAGGTGCCGTTGAATCCTGGTAGAGTTTTGCCTCAATGGCCATGCCTTTGAGGGCATACATTACATCGGCAATGTGCACATTCTGCGGACAGCGCACCACGCAGTGATAGCAGGAAACGCAAATCCAGGGCGTATTGCTCATCAAAACGGCCTGTCTCATGCCGGCACGCACCATGGCGAACAACATGCGCGGGGTGTGGTCCATATCCGCGGCTGAAGGACATGACCCGCCGCACGTGCCGCATTGGATACACATTTCCAGCCGCGAAACGCCCGCGGTACGTCGTACCACTTCATCCAGCAGAGTTAAATCTTCCATCTGTTTTGGCACTAGGGTAGGAGGGGATTTTTCTACAGCAACGTTCATCGCATCCTCTTTCCTGGGAAGAAAGTGAACCAATCTTTGCCTCAACCGAAGGCCTGGGTTGCCCAAAGACATCTGGACAAATTCTTGTACATCTTTGCACTTGTCCTGACAAATTTTCTTTGCCCAAAATGTCGCTGCCGCTGAGAAATTTTCTTCAATCTTTATTTTGTGATAATTTTCACAAAATTTAAAGTTGAGAAAATCATGCTGTTTTTTAGATGAATGTCAGATTCGGCTATGACATCTATTGCCCGAAAATTCAATTAAAGTGGGTCACATGCCCCAATGGGGGATTAGGGCAGTTATTTTGTAGCACGGAATTTCCCCACTCTTCGCGGTTGTGACCGTTCTTCAAGAGCAATTCTGTAGGGCGGAATTCATTCCGCAACAAGCGACATAAATGTCGCCCTACAAAATCTTCGCGGTTGTGATCGTTCTTCAAGAGCAATTCTGTAGATAGGAGAGAATGCTGAAAAGAAATTGTTAAGCCCTCCCGGTAAAAAACGATTGCTCGCCAGCATAATTTATGCTAAATTATGGTTACTCACTGACTTTTGCTGCACCACATGCGCTCGCCCAAAGTGGCGGGCGGAGTGCCCCTTCCGTTTTTTGTTTCTAAATCAGGAAGAAAGAAAACATGTACCCGAAAATGACTCGCCTTCTTTTGAGAATTTTCCTGCTCCTCGCGGCCATGCCGGTACCCGCGGCCTCCTCCGCTGCTTACTCGAAACCCTCCGCCGATTTGCTGAGCGCCTTCTGGCAAACAGTTGCTGAGGAAGCACGGCCCTTTCAGCAAATTGGCCATCAATATACCTTGAGCGATCATGGCCTGCGCTTTGTTTGGGGGAATAACGGGCTATCGGCCTCTTCCAGCGTTCAACAGGCAGCCTGGCAATGGAATTTGCGATTGATCGCCTATGGCCGGGCCGATCAATCCCTCCTGCTACCTGCGCCGCACTTCCAGGCTCAAGCGCGTCAGATCACCTATCACTACCCCGGGCTTAGCGAGTGGCATCGCAACACCTCCCTCGGCCTGAAGCAAGGCTTTACCCTCGCCTCGCCGCCGGACGGGGAGGGGGATCTCGTGTTACGATTGGCGCTCACCACCAATTTGACGGCTTCGCCCTCCGCCGACCGGCGTTCACTGCAATTCACCCTGCCTGATGGACAGGTGTTGCACTACAGCAATTTGCGCGCCTACGATGCTACTGGCCATCCCTTGAACGCTTGGCTGGAATATGGAACACATCAGATAGCCATCCATGTTCAGGATCAGGGAGCGAAGTATCCGCTTACCATTGATCCGCTCATCTATGTGGAAAATAAGCTGACGGTGGCCGAAGGCAATGCCGGTGATGAGTTTGGCGTCTCGGTTGCCATTTGGGGAGATACAGCCGTGATCGGCGCCCGCCTGGCCGATGGCCCGGCCGGTGCCGACCAGGGCGCAGCCTATGTTTTTAGCCGTTCCAACGCCGGTTGGGCCCTGCAACAAAAACTGATCGCCTCTGATGGCAACCCCGGCGACCGCTTTGGTTTTTCCGTGGCCATTTGGGAGAATCACATTGTTGTAGGTTCGTTTTGGGCTACAGTTAAATTTATGGTCAAGCGTGGTGCGGCCTATGTTTTTACCCGTGAAAATGGAACCTGGGTGCAAACCCAAAAAATCATTGCTTTTGACGGACAAAATAATGATCAGTTTGGCTATTCTCTGGCCATCCAGGATGGCCTCCTGGCCATTGGTGCCCCCACCGCGGATGGGAGCGTAAAAGACGTTGGCGCGGTATATGTATATGCCTTTAATGGCACAAACTGGACCTTCCAACAAAAATTAGTGGCTTACGATGGCAGCCAGGAAGATTATTTTGGTAACTCTGTTGCCTTATGGAACAATACCCTCCTGATTGGCGCCCCAAATGATGATATTGGCGCAAATGCCGATCAAGGATCGGCTTACATCTTTGCGCGAACCACACAATGGGAGCAACAACAGAAACTAATCGCTGCTGATGGCGCAGCTGGTGATGAATTTGGCACAGCTGTCGCTCTCTACGGAAATCTGGCCTTTGTCGGCGCACCAAACGCGGATATTGCTGCCCAGGCAGATCAGGGCGCGGCCTATCTCTTTACTAGCTCTGGTTCCTCCTGGGGGCAGCAACAAAAAATCACTGCCTCTGATGGCGCTGCCGGGGATAAATTTGGCATTTCGCTGGCAGTCAATGGCAGTCTGTTGGCAGTTGGCGCCCGCTTTGCGGACATCACTGGGAACACCGATGTTGGTGCTGCCTACCTTTACTTCATGAATGGGAGCGGTTTGTGGCAGGGCGAGCAAAAAATCACTTCAACCACGGGCGCAGCCGGTGATCAATTTGGAAATGCCGTGGCTCTCTTTGGCGGTGATGTGGTGATAGGGGCGCGCATGACAACCGTAGATGCAGATGTCCAGCAAGGCGCTGCCTACGTTTATGCGCTTTATCATAACGATACTGATCTCTCTGTTACTGCCACGGCCACTGCGGATAGCCTTCAGCCTGGACAAGCCGTGACCATTACCATCGTAGTTCAAAATAATGGTAGCACCCCGGTTAATGATGTACGGGTCAATGCCGCACTCCCTGCCAACCTTATCTATTCGAGTCACAGTACTGGCCAGGGAACTTATGCTCTCTCTTCGGGCGCCTGGCTGGTGGGTGTATTGGATGGGAGCAGCAGTGCTACGCTTATTCTTCAGGCGACGGCTGTTGCCCAGGCAGGAAGCATCAATACCTTCCTGGTGAACCTGCTCAGCCACGACCTGGATGATAGCAACAATTCCGCTCGTATTGATTTTCGCGTGGTGTTTTTCACCCTTACCCCTGACGCATTAACTTTTGAGGACCGTTTGATTCTTTCTACCAGCCCAACACAAATGGTACAGGTGACCAACGTCAGCGGCAACTCTGTCACCATTGGTACACTTGCGGTCAGCACAGGCTTTCTCTTGGTAAATAATACCTGCAATGGTCAGACTCTTGCCAATGGCGCTCAGTGTTCTTTTGGAGTGCAATTCAAGCCACTTGCGGATTTAGTGTATGACGATGAAGTGAAAATTCCGGTAAACGGAAGCAATTACATCACCACGCTGCCGGTACATGGCGTGGGCTTGCCCGGCACGCAATTGCTGACCAACCTTTCCTTTGAAAAAGATGCCAATCGGGATAGAATCCCTGATGACTGGGAAAAGGGCAGTGTTTGGACTTTAAATGACGGTCGTAACTGTACTGTTAAACGCACGGGTACCTGCTCGGTACGCTTCGTCGGTACTGGCACGTTGAAATCTCTGCAATATGTGATTTTCAAAAGCGGTGTGGCTGGTGATGATTTTCTCCTTACCGTATGGAGTAGGGCTTCCAATGTCCCCACAACAACAAAGTATTATCGTATGCGCTTGCAGTTTTACAACGGTACGACCCTGGTAGGTAGCAAGATATTCAATTTCGCCAAAGGGACTCATGCTTTTGTGCAGGGTAAATTGCTGTTTACTGCCCCGGCGGATTACACCAAAATCATTGTGAACATTGAATTTCAAGCGGCCAGCGGCACCGTCTGGTTTGATGACGCCAGTTTGCTCTGGGCGCCGTAATCCCTCCGCGGGCAAATTGCTGGTATGCAGCATAAGCTTCTCCCATCCACGCCTGGCTATGCTGGATGGCCAAATCAGGCTGATAGTAGCGGATCTGGCCAACTGCACAGCAGCCCCTACAGGGGTTCATCGAAGCAATGACGGGATGGTGAGCAGTTACGAATTCACTACTACAAAAGGAGAATGTCTATGACCACTGTGCGCGATCTGATTCGTAAAAAAGGCTCGCAAATTTTTTCCGTCTCACCAGAGGCTACCGTTTTTGAAGCGCTCCAAAAGATGGCCGAGTATAACACCGGCGCGCTGCTAGTGATGCGCGGTGATACGGTAGAGGGTATCCTTTCGGAACGCGATTGTGTTCGTCGCCTGGATCTCGAAGGTCGCACGGCTCACCAGACAAAGGCCAGCGAAATTATGACCAGCCGGGTGATTTATGTCGAAGCCAGTCAGCCTTTGGAAGAGTGCATGGCGCTGATGATTGATAAGAACATTCGTCATCTGCCTGTTTATGACGAGGGAAAATTGCTTGGCCTGATCTCGGTGCGTGATGTGCTGAAAGAAGTGGTGGACGTTCAACGATTCATGATTTCGCAATTGGAACGTTACATCACCGGGGGTGGGCGTTGATAGAAGAATGGAGCATCACTGAATTACAAGCCAAAATGGCTACTGGCGAGTTGACTGCCCGTCGACTTGCCGGGCTTTACCTGGAGCGCATCGCCGCCATAGACCAGAGCGGGCCGCGCCTGAATGCGGTCATCGAGCTCAACCCCGATGCGCTGGAAATTGCCGACCAATTGGATGCC
>JBMFPJ010000158.1:0-5147 GCA_049969175.1 Anaerolineae bacterium
AGCGCCTGGACCTCCCGGGCTGTGAACGAAGGGGGCTGGGCGTGGGGCGGCGGATGCTGCGGCTGGGGCGGCTATTACGGCGGCTGGGGCATGCACGGCTATCCCGGCATGATGGGCTGGGGCTTCTCCCCCTTCGGCTGGATCGGCATGCTCTTCATGGCGCTCATCCCGCTCGGCTTCCTGGCGCTGACCGTGCTGGGCGTCGTCTGGCTGGTGCGCGCCGTGAGCGGAAACTTGCCCGCGCCGAGTGCCGCCCGCGCCTGTCCCAACTGCGGCAAGGGCGTGCAAGCCGACTGGCAGAACTGTCCCTACTGCGGCACAGCGCTGAAGTAAGGCGAGAATTATCTCGCAGAACACACATCGGCTGGCAAAGATGTCAGCCGATGTGTGTTTGGGCGCTCTGTAGGGCGGAATGAATTTCGCTATTCATTGTTTTTATGAACGTCAACGATCAACTCGACCCCCATCTGCCTGAACGCCTCTTTGACCTTGTCCTCGAATTCTTGCTCAGAAAGTTGACCATCACCGAGGTTCAAAGAAATCTCTACCCGGTTGTAGCGGCTTTGCAGGAAATTGAGCACGCCCATCAGACTGGAGACTTTGCCCTTTGGTACCACGAAATTGAAGTGGAGTTGCTGGTATTTTCGGTCCACAGGCGCAGCGGTTGTGGAAGGCGCTTGAGCAATTGTCGTAATTGCGGCGGCCGTCTCGCTGACAGGCTGAAGAGGGGCGGCCTGTCCAGGCGTAAACGTTACCTGACCTTCCCGCGCACGGCGTTGGGCTTCGCAAATTTCAGCCTTGATGAGAATTTCGTTGTCGCCGAAACTGAGCGAGCACTCTTCTCGGAAATATCTGCAAACAGGTTGATCATCCTTCAACTCGCCAAGGCCGAAAATGCCATGACGAACTCCCTCTGTAATGCCAATATCCCATGCGCTCTGCGAAACGGCGCGAGGCTCGCCAGGCGTTTTCAGGCTGGCCTGGTAGATTTGATTGGTTGAAACGTAGTCTCGTCCTTTGAGATACTTTTCCTTGATGACCAGCGCGACAATTCTTTCGAGAATCTCACCTTCGGAGCGAAGGCGGTCATACACATCCTGGTCGAGCGGTTTGGCTTCGCCGACGGTCGGAATGCCCAGGTCGAATTCCTTCCAGCCGTTGCGGTCAGGGGCGAAGACCTGGCGGTATAACCTCCTGATGCCTTCGGCGAGGTCGTTATCCAGTTTCTTCAAGCCGTCTCTGATTTCCTTATGCTGCTCCGCCGTCAGGGATAAGGTGGAGTCGCCCTCCATCGCGCGGTAAGCCAACAACTTGCGGACGAGATTGGAAAACACGGGACGTTCGTTCGCCAACGGCACAAGGAAAAAGATTGTGTTGCGGTGCACGCGCGGACTCCCGCCCTTCTCCTCGAGAATTTTTCGCATGACCGCTTCGTTCCTCTCCGCCATGATTGCCAGTTTCAAGTCGGGTGTGTCGGGGATGTCTGAACTCTCCGTGCGCCAGATATAGACTTTGAAGCGTTCTCCGCGAATCTTCGCGCGCAGCAACGCCTCCTCTGTCTGGGCAACGTCCGCATCGGGGATGTTCTCCATGCGGATGAGCAACATGCGATTCAGGTTGATCTGATTCGAGAAGAAGTATTTGCCCGCCTGGTTTTGGATGTAGAACAATCTTCCCTTGAGGTCTTCCACCACCTCGGCAACCGCGCTGGATGGATTTTCCAGCGTGGTGGCGTTGCGCTTGATTTCCGTCAAGGTGAGACCGCGCTCGGTGCCGCCAGAGAACGAGTACATGAAGATGCTGGTTGTGACGCGCTCACCCAGCCTCAGTCCCTGGTAGGATTTTCCTAAACTTTTGTTGACCTGTTTGGCGCCCGCCTCCGATCCTGTGATGTCGGAGGCAATGACGCCGTCGTACTCTGGACCGATGTGTTTCAATAACTCGCGGCGGATTTCTTGATTGGCAAGGTCAAAATCAGCGAGGGAGATGTAGGGGATGTTTTGGTCTTTCAGCGCGTGGATGACCAGCGCCAGCAATCGCAGAACGCCGCGCGTGCGCTGGAAGGTGGAGAAACTGCCCCAGCGTTGATAGAGCACATCCACCACGTCGGGCAGGAACGGGTAGGAGGCTTCGAAGCGCTCACGGTACTGCGAAGGTTCTACGCCGGCGGGCAGCAGATTCTCGCGGATAGCATAATCCATAAATTCGCCGATTTGTCTGGCGGCCGCCTTTTCATCCACACTGGCAAACAAACGGCGGCGAATGACCTGGGTGATCTCATGTTCCTGCACGGGCGTGTAAATCTTTTCGACACGCCCTGAAACCCGTTGCAGTTGCTGAAAGAGACGCGCCGCCTGCTCGTCGAAATGTTCCAGATGGCTGGATGGCAGCGTGACCACCAGCACAACTTTGTCGAGTGTGCTGACGGCTTCGGTGATCTCCTGCATAAAGGCAATGGTTTGCGCGGCGAGCGTGCTATCCCCCACCCTGACGCCTGCGGCTTTGGTGACATACTCCAGCAGTTCATCAATCATGATCAGGAGCGGCGAGTGGCTGGCAAGCAGCTCGCGGAGTTCGTCGGTGCGGCCGGGAGAAATCAGCCCGTCAAACTGCTTTTTCTTTCCGGTCAATTGTTCTTCGAGCATGCCCCACAGCGTATCTTTCGCAAACATGGCTGTGCCGACCATCACGACGCGCTGCGCGCCCCACTCGGCGGCTTTGTGATACATGGCAATCAGAGCGTGCGTTTTACCGCCGCCAAACGGGGTTTGGATTTGCAGGACGGGGTCGCCGCCTTTGCCTTGCAGCCGCGAGGCGACCACCTCCAGCAGCGTGGACAGACCTTCGGTCTGGTAGGTCTTCTGGAAGAACAGGTCGGGCTTGCGGTATTCTTCTACGCCGCGATTTTTGAACACGTCCCATAAATCGGCGGCGAAGACGTCCATCGTCAGGCGCCCCTGCAGGATGTCGTCGTGAGGGATGGCAATGGTATGGAAAGCAGTCATGGGTTTCTCCCCGCAAGAAATTGATCGGCCCAGAACACCGCTTTGGAGGCAAGAGACACAGCTTCTTTGTATTCCTCGAATGTGATCTCTTCCACAGGGCTTGGGTAGCGCGTTTGCAAAGCGTATTGGGTCAAGATATCTGCAGATTTGACAATTTCAGGAATCGTTACGCCGCTGGCTTCAATGATATCCAACAGGCGGACAATGGAATGGGTTTTTGGAAAATCCAGACCCTGGAAAAGACAGACGGCTTTGAGCGCTTTTTCGACGGCTTGCTGACAATTGAAGCACAGATCTTCCAGCCTCACACCTTCACCGAGTCCTTTTTCCGCCAGGCGCAGATTGCTGTACGCACGTTTGAGCCAGGCGCGCGGATCAGAAGGATCAGCGGGCATAAAGCACCTGACCTTCCATCAGCGCGGGGCGCAGGATCGTGCCAAATTTGTCGCCATATCGAGCGATATCTTCCTCTGTAGCAACGATAATGTCCACCGGCGCACCGACGCCGTGCATATTACGGTTGATTTTTTGCGCAAGTTGGCGGCGATGGACAGGACCGCGCACGATGACCAGCACATCCAGGTCGCTGTCTGGAGTGATTTCGCCGCGCGCGCTCGAACCGAACAGAAGCACACGCTGCGGCTGAACAATTTCCAGTATGCGGCGTGTGACCTCCTCTGCAATTTTCGCAACTTGCGGCGACACCGTGTTTTCTGCCTTACCTGTCATCATAACACCTTCTGGATTCAATTGTACCTGAATTGCAGCGCGGCGAATTATGAGACTACTGCAAAAAGGTTTGTTTTTTAACGCAAAGGCGCAAAGATTCTTTTTGGTTTTTTCTGTGCGCCCTTGCGCCTTGGCGTTCAGTTTTTAACGCAAAGGCGCAGAGACGCAAAGATTCTTTTTCGGTTTTCCTTGGCGGCCTGGCGTTAAACCCCCTTCTCCATGATTTCCTTTACCGTCACCAGATAGCGGACTTCCATTTCCTCTTCAGGCTTCAACGTTACGGCTGGATTCTGAATGCGGTACAAAACAGGCTGACTGGCCGCGTTCAAGACGACATACAGATAATACTCGGATTGGAAACGCTTCGCCTTGAACCATTCGTTCTGCGTCAGCGCCACCGAGCCCGACCCGGCGCGGGCTTTGACTTCGATATAACGCTTCTGCCCTTCGGGCGATGTGGAGCGTACATCAAAGCCGAGATTTTCTTTCGACACATCTTCGGGCGCCCAGCCCTGCTCGCGCTCATAGCGCATCGTCACTTCCATGCCGATTTGCTCGATTTCAGCGTCCGAAATCATTGCAGCGGTGGAAGGCGCAGGCAGGACGCGCGCCACGCCCAGAAAGCGCGGCGTCGAGAGGGTCAATTGGCGTTCCCGCGCCAGCGTCGTTTTTAATTCTTCGTAGGCATGTTCATAGCGTTGTTTCTGCTCCTGCTTGTTGCGCATCACCAGGTCCACGTTCTCTCCGTTTTCTTTGCGGATTTGAAGCGCAATCAAATCGCCGTCCAGTTTCACGATCAGGTCTTCGAGCGATTTCAACCCGTATTTTTCCTTGATGGCTGCCTGCCGCTGGCGCTCTTGAGCCAGGTCCTGGCGATACGCTTCCAACTCGGGCAGGAGAGCGCTCAGCGCGCGGCTCTGCAACCTCTCCACCGGAATCTCTGGCGCGTTTGCAGGCAAGGAACCGCCTTCGCTCAGGTCCCACAAAATCGCGGGATTGACCGCTTCGAGCGTGCCGCGCTCGCGGTCGGCAAACAGGGCAAACAAACGCGTGCCTGCAATCTCATTCGTGCCATCACGGATTTCGCCCTGATAAAAGAGCAACACGCCATCGCGCCGCCCATCGGGGTCGGTGAAGACTGCGCCTTCTTTCAGCGCGATGTCCAAATTGCGCTCCACCCACAACATCACCGCCTCGAAGAGCGGATTGCCAAAGGTCACCAGTTCCGCTTGTGATACGCGCATGGCGGCTTCTTTGTCGAAGGTGACGAGCGGATATCGCTTCGTCAGCGAACCAAACTGCTTTTTGAACGCTTCCTCGTCCCCGATTTGCCTGAGCGCGGAAGGAACGCTCTCGATACTCAGGAACGTCCCTTTGGGATAGTCGGGTATCTTGCGCTCCTGCCAGCGTCCA
>JBMFPJ010000159.1:0-5142 GCA_049969175.1 Anaerolineae bacterium
CCCCTACTATGTGATTCGGGCAATCATCCACTATGCCAGCCATACGGTAGAAGTAGATCAGTTCATCCTTTATCCCAATCGCGCTGCCACCCCGCTGGACAGGCTGGTGCTGGCGGTTGAACCCAATTTGTGGCCCCATTGTTTCACCCTCAAATCGCTAAGCGTGGAGGACACCCCCATCACCAATTACAATTTGCAAGGGCAACGGCTGGAACTTCCGCTACCCGCCTCCCTCTCCTCCAATGGCATTATCAAAATTCATCTCACCTATAACCTCTCGCTACCCTTCGCCGAGCAGGAAGATCCCTCCATCGCCCGGCCGCGCATTTTCGGCTATACCCAAAAACAAATCAACCTGACCAACTGGTATCCGTTTGTCGTACCTTTGATCAACGGCGAGTGGGTGTTGCACGATCCCTGGGCCTATGGCGAACACCTGGTATATGAACTGGCAGATTTCGAAGTGAATGTGAAGTTCAGCGATTCCATCCCGCCCATTGTGGCGGCCAGCGGATCTGCCGAACCCAATGGCGAATTTACCCGCTATACGCTCACTGGCGGACGCACATTTGCCCTTTCGGCCAGCTACGATTTTCAAGTCGCCACCCGTCAGGTAGGGGAAGTACGGGTTTCCAGTTACTACTCTTCGCTCTACCCGCAAGCCGGCCTGGCCGCGCTGGAGGCAACTGCCCAGGCATTGGCCATCTTCAACCAGCAATACGGCCCCTATCCGCACAAAACGCTGGCCGTGGTCATGGCCGATTTCAACGATGGCATGGAGTATTCGGCATTCTTTTACCTGAGCCGCGATTTTTACAACCTGTATAACCCCACCGCTTCGCCCGTGCAATATCTCCTCTTCGTGGCGGCTCACGAGACCGCTCACCAGTGGTGGTTTGAGCAGGTGGCCAACGATCAATCCCTGCAGCCGTGGCTGGATGAGGCCCTGGCAACATACAGCGAGCGAATTTACTACGAGCATCTGGCTGCCAATCTCTTGCCCGAGTGGTGGGCCTATCGCGTGGATTTCTACCATCCGCAGGGCTTTATCGATATTCCCGTGGCACAGGGGCAGGGATTTCGCCCTTACACCAATGCCGTGTATTTACGCGGTGCCCATTTTCTGGAAGACTTGCGCCTGCGCATCGGCGACGAGACGTTCTTTGCCTTCTTGCGCGATTACCTGAAGCGATTCAACGGCAAGATCGCCACCGCTGCCGATTTCTTCGCCCTGCTGCGCCAGCATACCCACACCGATCTCAGCGATCTGCTCTCCCAATACTTCCAAAACAGCTATTGACCTCATGCTTTACCGCCTGCATCTCGCCTCGCTGACTCTTCTCCTCGGGCTGGTTGCCTGCACCCCGAAGGCACGCTCCACCCCGCCTCTCCCTTCGACCCTGAACCTGGTGACCGTTGACCCCAACGCGACCACCACGCCGACGCCTTTTCTGCCCTCCACTGCAGAGCCGACTCCGCTCCCTACCCCCACACGCTGGCCCACCGAGACGACCCTGCCCCCCACTGCCACTGCTACCGCTACCGCCAGCGATGTTCCAACGGCTGCTCTGCTGCCTGCCTCTCTAGAAAGAACGCAATACACATTTTTCGTCACGTTTGATTGCGCCGGACATGTGCTTCAGGTGGAGGAAAACATTCGCTACCCCAATTTGAGCGGCCATGACCTCCCGCAAATTGTGCTGGCGGTAGAGCCCAATTTATGGCCGGGCGTTTTCACTCTGACCGATCTCCGCCTAGAAGATACTCCCCAAACCGCTTACACCCTGAACGGTCATCGGCTGGAAATTGCCCTACCTCAGCCGCTACGAGCCGGGGAGGTGCTCAAGCTGGCCCTGAACTTTACGCTGAAACTGCCGCCACAATCGGTGGGGAGCCCGTTTGGATATGGGAGCAATCAGAGCAATTTGACGGATTGGTTTCCCTTCATCGTCCCTTACCAGGGGGAGTGGGTGTTGCACGATCCCTGGTCGTTTGGCGAGCATCTGGTTTACGATGCAGCGGATTTCGAGGTGAATCTCAAGGTGAACGATCCGCAAGTGATCGTCGCGGCCAGCGCGCCAGCCGAATCGACCGGCGAGTGGAGGCGCTATCGCCTGTCAGCGGCGCGCACGTTCGCCTTTTCGGCGAGTGAAAACTTCCGAGTCGCGGAATCCCGCGTGGGGTCGGTGGTGATTCGCTCGTATTATTTCGCCGGGCAGGAAAACGCCGGGGAGCGGATGGCGATCTCCGCGGCGCAGGCCGTCTCAATCTTCCAGACAAAACTGGTGCCCTATCCTTACTCTTCTCTCAGCATTGTTGCCGCCGATGTGCCCGACGGACAGGAGTTCGATGGGTTCGTTTTGTTGAGCACGAAGTTCTATAATCAGTATCAACAGGGCATTGGTAATAACCTGGTAGATATTGGCGTGCATGAGATCGCTCATCAATGGTGGTTTGGCCTGGTGGGCAATGATCAGGCGCTGGAGCCCTGGCTGGATGAGGCCCTGGCAACGTATAGTGAACATTTTTACTATGAGTATTACGATCTCACCAACTGGTGGTGGAATTTTCGGGTGAATTATTTCAGTCCCAGCGGTTGGGTGGATACTTCGATTTACAACGGTGGGAGTTTTCGCACCTATACCAACGCAGTGTATCTGAATGGGGCAAATTTTCTGGAGGCCGTGCGCCGCAGGGTGGGAGAGCAGGACTTTTTCAACTTTTTGCAAGATTATCTCACCCGGTATGCACACCAACGCGCCACAGCGTATGATTTCTTTGCCACCCTGCGGGCAAACACCGCCGCCGATGTCTCAGATTTGATTCGGGCTTACTTTCAAAGCCCTTATTAGGCTCTCCCCCTCTTCACAGGTATAATTCACCCATGCGTAAAGGCCTGATACTCTACAACCCGGCGGCAGGAAGATTTTCAGTGCGTCCCTTTGTGCCTGGGCTGGTGCGTTCGTTGCAGGCAGCCGGCTGGCAGATCGAAATCGCCGAGACCTTGAACGGTGCCCATGCCACCCAAACTGCCCACCTGGCGGCACGGGAGGGCTTTGATGCGGTGTTCGCCATCGGCGGTGATGGAACGATGGGTCAGGTCACTGCCGGGCTGATGGGTAGTGAAACGGCTCTGGCCGTGCTCCCCGCCGGCACTTCCAACGTGTGGGCGCACGAACAGGGACAGGCACCTTTCACCTGGTATCGCTGGTGGTCCCTCAAAGAAAACGCCCGCCTGTTGGCCGAAGTGCCTCCCCAACGCGTGGATGTGGGCCTGTGTAATGATCAACCCTTCCTGATGTGGGCCGGCATTGGTCTGGATGCCATTACCATTCATAAGCTGGAACCACGTCCGCGTTTCGCCAAATATCTTTCTGTGCCTCACTACTTTGCCACCACCGTTTGGGAGGCCACCTTCTGGCATGGCCTGGACTTGCAGGTGTGGGCAGATGGCAGAAAGGCCGAAGGCCATTACCTGCTGGCCGTGGCCAGCAACATTCGGCACTACGTGGGCGGCATGGCCGTGCTCTCCCCCCATGCCTGCCTGGACGATGGGCAAATGGACTTGTGGTTGATGAGCGGTGCTAACCTGGTAGATGCTTTCCGTCATTTTTTTGATTTACTCGCTGGTCGCCACCTGACTTCGGAGCAGGCGCGCCGCTTGCCTTTCCGCGAGGCGCGCATTGAATCGGCCACCCCATTCTCCATCCAGGTAGATGGCGAGCCCCTGATTGGTGGCCGTAAGGCGAATCTCATCGTGCGCTCGCGGGCGTTGAAAATACTCATGCCACCCCAGGCTTTGTATTTGCTTAAAAAGACCTCCGTCTCAATGCCTGAAGATTCCGATTAACATGAAAAAACTCACCACCTACCTCACCCAAAACTCCATGCTTTTGCTGGCCCTACCACTGGTCATCTTCGCCCAACAGCTGCACTGGGCGCCCCTCCTGATCTTCCTTTTGGCCAGCGCCGGCATCATGCCACTGGCTGCCTACATCGGCGAAGCCACCGAAGCCCTGGCAGCCTACACCGGCCCGCGCCTGGGTGCGCTGCTCAATGCCACGTTAGGAAACGCTGCCGAATTGATCATCACGATTGCCGCCGTGCGCGCCGGTCTACTTGAACTGGTCAAGGCATCCATCACCGGCTCGATCATCGGAAATTTGTTGCTGGTATTGGGCTTCTCCATGTTGAGCGGCGGCATCCAAAATGGCATCCAGACCTTCGATCGGCGCAACGCCAGCCGCAACGCCATTTTGCTCATGCTGGCCGTCGTCGCCCTGATCGTCCCCTCGCTGTTGAGCCATTCCATCGGCCCGGAAGGCAGCCCGAAAGTCGAAGCCCTGAGCATCGGCGTATCGCTGGTGATGCTGGTCCTTTACGGCCTGGGGTTGCTGGATGCATCCCAAACCAGCGATGGTCCCTTCGCCCACGCCCTGCCACACAACGCCCGTCCACGCTGGAGCAAAACGCAAGCCTTCCTTATCTTGGCCCTGGCCACCGGCGGCATCGTCTGGCTCAGCGAAGTTCTCGTCCACGTGGCCGAAGCCGTCATCGCCGGCACTGGCATTTCAGAATTTTTCCTGGGCATCATCCTGGTGCCCCTCATCGGCAACGTTGCCGAACACCTGGTTGCGGTGCAAATGGCCATCAAAAACCAAATGGATCTCAGCGTAGAAATCGCCGTTTCTTCCAGCCTACAAATCGCCCTGTTCGTTGCCCCGCTTTTGGTCTTCATCAGCCTGGCGCTGGGCAACCCACTGCAAATCGTCTTCAACCAATTCGAGATACTGGCCCTGCTGGCCGGCACGGTCATCGCCGCCCTGGTCTCCGCTGATGGCGAATCCACCTGGCTGGAAGGCGCTGCCCTGCTGGCAGTTTACCTGATCCTGGGGATCTCCTTCTTCTTGCTTCCCTGAAAAATGAGACGTTCCTTGCTCGCCTCTTTGCTAAACCTTTGGGTGATTCTCGGCTCGCTGGCGACTGCCGCCATTTTGCTGATTCTCACCCTGCTCGTTTTCGGCTGGTCAACACCGCCTCGTTCCTCCGACGTTGGGTTTGCTCCCGCTGATCTGACGGTGATTCCCGCCCCGACACAAACCCCGCTCCCCACCCCCACCCTTACCCCTGATCCCAACCTCC
>JBMFPJ010000160.1:0-5120 GCA_049969175.1 Anaerolineae bacterium
GACCCTTCCACCATCGATCCGACAGTGACCGAGGCTGAAAATCAGCAAATTCTGAGCGTTGTTTCGGTCATTACGCCAGAAAAGTTGTGGACGGGTGAGTTCCTGACGCCGGCTTCGACCTATGCTGATTCGACATATTTCACCTCGCGGTTTGGCAATCGGCGCACCTATATTGGGCAGGGAACGGATTTGAAAATCACCGGCTTTCACACCGGGTTGGATTTTGGGGGAGGCACCGGTTTGGCCATTACGGCGCCAGCAGCAGGACGAGTAGTTTTCACCCGCGAATTGACCGTGCGCGGCAAGGCAACGATCATTGACCACGGCTGGGGGGTGTTCAGTGGTTTCTGGCATCAGTCCGAATTCAAGGTCAATGTGGGGGATATGGTGGAGCAAGGTCAGGTGATTGGCCTGGTGGGCGGCACCGGGCGAGTGACCGGTGCGCATCTTCACTGGGAGTTGTGGGTTAATGGTGTGCAGGTAGATCCGCTGGATTGGTTGACGCAGGAATATCCGTAGGAATTCAACACGCCGAAAGTGCAGGGAAAAATGTCTTCTTTCGTAAATTATCTGAAACAAAGCGATATTTTTTATCAATTCACGCCTCCGCAGCTGGAACTGGTAGCCAATTTGTGCCAGGAAGTTACCTATAATGAAGGGGAAATCATCTTCCGCGAGAATAGCAGCAGCAAGGAATTGTATGTGATTGCCAAAGGCGAAGTAGATATTTTGATTAACCCGCGCCTGGTGAGCGGACCATCCACCCCGGATTTAAATGACACCATCATTTCTCGAATGCGCCGGGGGCAATCTTTTGGCGAAATTGCTCTGGTAGATGAGGGTCTGCGCTCAGCAACGGCGCGCGCCGCCCAAAATAACACCCATTTGCTGGTAATTCCGCGCGATAAATTGGTTATGCTCTGCGAAACCTATCCGCAACTCGGCTTCCGCCTGATGTATAATCTGGCTGCCGATCTGGCGATGAAGATTCGGAATACCGATTTGCGGGTACGTGAGCAGTTATTGTATAGATCGCTTGAGAAAAACAAATAAAAAGTCTAGTCATTTCCTCTTGACCTCAACCCAAATTCGTTTTATCATCACCCATCAAAATTTTAGGGAACGCTTTAGTGTCAATCTATTTCCAGGCCGCTAAGAACTCCGGTAAGGGGAACGTCTTGCGGTTTTTTAAATAGGGAATCTTATCCTTCGCCAAAGGAGGTGGTTGCGACAATCATAAGCCTGGTCGGCTGCTTGTCGGAATCCGGACAACAGGAAGACTCTGTTGTGCGGGCAAGTTTCACCCATAAAATTCGGAGGAGTAAGAAATGACTAAGCGTTTGTTTGTATTGCTTTCCGTGCTAGTCATTGCCAGCCTGGCACTGGCTGCCTGTGCCCCAGCTGCTGTTTCCAAAGGCACCATCAAGATCGCGACCCAGAGCCCGCTCTCTGGTGGTCAGTCATCGTTGGGTGTGGATATCAAGAACGGCGCCCAACTGGCGCTGGAGCAGCTCTCTGGCCCGTTGACCGAAATGGGCTTCAAAGTGGAACTGGCTCCCTACGATGACCAGGCCAACCCCGATACGGGCGTGGCGAACGCCAAGCAGATTGTGGCAGATCCCGCCATCCTGTGCGGTGTCGGTCACCTGAACTCGGGCGTGATGATCCCCTCGTCTGAGGAATATCACGCCGCCGGCCTCGCCTTTGTCTCCCCGGCGAACACCAACCCGAAAGTTACCGATCGCGGTTACCTGGAAGTAAACCGCATCGTCGGTCGCGATGATGTTCAGGGTGTGGTGGCTGCAGAATATGCCAAGTCGGTGGGTGTCAAGAGCGTCTTCATCATCCACGACAAGACCGCTTACGGTCAGGGTGTGGCTGAATTCTTCAAGAAGCGCGCTGAGGAACTGGGCATCACCGTCGCTGGTTTCGAAGGCACAGAAGAGAAGGCCAACTTCGATCCGTTGGTCACTTCCATCCTGGCCTCCAACCCCGATATGGTGTACTTTGGCGGCATTTACGATCAGGCCGGCGTGCTCTTCAAGCAAGCACGCGAGAAGGGCTATCAGGGCATTTTCATGGGCCCGGATGGTATGGATTCCTCCACGCTGGCTAAAATCGCGGGCGACGCCCTGGTGAGCGGTGGCGGCATGGTGTACTCCACCGTTTCCGGCCCGGCGAGCGTGTACCCCGGCACCGCCAAGTTCATTGCCGACTTCAAAGCCAAGTTCGGCGCCGATCCGCAACCCTTCGCTGCTCAGGCCTACGATGCCATGGCGATCTGCTTGAAGGCCATTGAGAACGCCGCAATGGCTAAGGGCGGTGAAATGCCCACTCGCGAAGAAGTTGCCAAGGCAATCCGCGCCCTGAAGGACTTCCCCGGCATCACCGGTACCTACACCTTCAATGACATCGGTGACATCACCTCGGCGAAGTACTTCGTTATCAAGGTCGTTTCTGCCGACCCGGCCAAATGGGGCGAAAACAAGGTCGTTCAGACCCTCGATATTGCTCCGCCGTCCAAGTAAGGCAAACGTTTGAACAACTCCCGGTCTCTCTTTTTCAAAGGGTGGCCGGGAGATTTTCACACTATTGGGAGATGGTATGCAACGCTTCCTGAAATCTACCCAGCTGCGTGAATTGCTCCGCCCTCTTGGCCAGATGATTGTTTTCTCGGTGGGGAGCGGTGTAGCGCTCTCGCTCATTATGATCGTTCTGGCTGTCATCCTGGATCAAACCGCGGTGGGTGCAAGCACGCTGGCGCGCTTCAAAGTCACCTTGTTGAGCTACACCTTTGTCAATCTGCCGCAAGTTCTGATTGATGGTCTGACCCTGGGTTTCGTATACGCCGCCATTGCGTTGGGTTACACGATGGTATATGGGGTGCTCGAATTCATCAACTTTGCCCATAGCGAGATCTTCGCCATTGGCGCGTTTGTGGGGGTAGAAATTCTGATTGCCCTGGAGGGCAGGGGCGTTCTGAGCACGAAAATGCCGGTGGGGAGTGCTTACTTCTGGTTGCTCGTGGCTTTATTCGCAGGAATGGCCGCGGCGGGTCTGATGGCCGTCATCGTGGAACGGCTGGCTTATCGTCCGCTACGAGGCGCTCCCCGCTTGGTGCCGCTCATTTCGGCGATTGGCGTTTCTTTCTTCTTGCAAGACCTGATTCGCCTGGTCGAAAGCGTGACTACGGGCCAATTCCACCGCATTATTCCCACCTTTGGAAACTTTGATCAGCGCCTGATGTTTGGCAGCATACCCTTAGGCGCAGGAACGATTGCTCTCGGTGTTCAGATCAAATCGTTGATCGTCATTGTCGCCGCGGTGATCATGCTCATTGGCCTGAACTATCTGGTCAACGCCACCAAAGTCGGCAAAGCGATTCGCGCCGTAGCCCAGGATCGAGCAACGGCCAGCCTGATGGGTATTGACGTCAACCGCATCATCGCCATGACTTTCCTGATCGGTGGAACCCTGGGCGGCGCGGCCGGCCTGCTCTATGCGCTGAAATTTACCCGCATTGATCCATTTGTGGGCTTCTTCCCTGGCCTGAAAGCCTTTACCGCCGCGGTTTTGGGGGGCATCGGCAACCTGACCGGCGCCTTGCTAGGCGGGATTGTTTTGGGCTTGCTGGAAACATTCGCCGGCACGTTCATGTCCGTGTTCACGATGGGAGCCGCCGGAGCCGAATATAAAGATATCTTTGCTTTCAGCATCCTCATTCTGGTGCTCATCTTCCGTCCGCATGGATTGATGGGCGAAAATGTCGGGCAGAAAGCGTAGGAGGAAACATGAAAACCGCCTCCATTTCATCTCAAGACTTGCTCCGCCGCATTCAATCTGGCCCCTTCCCGTACCTTCTCTCTATTCTGCATATCCTGGTGGGTACCTACCTCGTATACGTCAGCCCTCGTTCCAACATCGCCTTCCTGATTTTCATTTCTTCGCTGCTGACGCTTTACGCGCTAAAAACAAATACCACTTACAAGGTGATCGTCGGTGCTTTGCTGGCCCTGGTGATTATGCCAGTGCTGGGCGTGAGAAATATCTTCTACCTGGAAATTTTGTTCCAGATCTGTGTGTTTGCCGCTCTGGCACTGGGTTTGAATATCGTGGTCGGTTTTGCCGGCCTGCTCGACCTGGGGTATGTGGCATTCTACGCAGTAGGTGCGTATTTGTGGGCCTTCTTCGGCTCGCAACAGTACTATGTGATTCCCTATGCTCCCGGCACACAACCCGCCAATTTGCCTTTCCTCCTGCCCGGTGATATGTTCTACCTCTTTTTGTTTCTGGGGGTGATTATCGCCGCGGTGACGGGCATCCTGTTGGGCTTGCCGGTGCTCCGCCTGCGGGGTGACTACCTGGCTATCGTTACCCTGGGTTTCGGTGAAGTGATCCGTGTGCTGGCCAATAACCTGGACAAACCCTGGAATATCACCAACGGGCCACAAGGAATCACCCCCATTCAACGCCCCTCCCTACCCCAATTTTCCATTGACCTGTTCAATCGCTTCCTGGGACCGTTAATCGGCCATCCGGTGAAAGATTCGGACGTTTACAATGTTCTCTTCTACTTGCTGGCCCTGCTGATCATCATGGTCATCATCACTGTGGCTCGCCGCCTGGATGATTCCAAGATCGGTCGCGCCTGGACGGCGATTCGTGAGGATGAGACGGCAGCGATTGCCATGGGCATTCCGCTGGTCCGCATGAAACTGGCTGCCTTTGCCGCGGGCGCTTCTTTTGCCGGGGCGATGGGCGTCTTGTTTGCCGCCAGCCGAACCTTCGTCAGCCCGGAATCGTTCTCGTTCATGCAGTCCATCGGCGTGTTATCCATGGTCATTTTGGGCGGTCTTGGCAGTATTCCAGGGGTGATTCTGGGAGCAGCCGTGGTGGTTTTGCTCAACCTGCAGGTCCTCCAGGGTCTCTCTCTCTACCTGAGTCAACTTCGGCAAAGTGACGCGGTGATCCCCATCATTAATTTCGCCTGGAAGAACCTGTCCACCCAACTCGACCCGGCCAAGTATCAGCGCTTGCTGTTCGGCATTATTCTCATCCTGATGATGATCTTCCGCCCGGCAGGGTTGATCCCGGCGGCGCGACGGCAGCGTGAACTGGCC
>JBMFPJ010000161.1:0-5109 GCA_049969175.1 Anaerolineae bacterium
GGCGCGACCGTCACTTCCAGGCCATCCTGCCTCTGCGCGGCAAAATCATGAACACCGAACGCGCCCGCCTGGACAAAATCCTCGGCAACAACGAAATCAAAGCCCTGATCTCCGCCCTCGGCACCGGCATTGGCGATAACTTCGATATTTCGGGGCTACGCTACGGCCGCGTCATCATCATGACCGACGCCGACGTAGATGGCAGCCACATCCGCACCCTACTGCTCACCTTCTTCTTCCGCTACATGCCCCAACTCATCGAAAACGGCCACCTCTACATTGCCCAACCGCCGCTCTACCGCATCGCCTACAAAAACCAGGTCAAATACGCCTACAGCGACGCCGAAAAAGACAAAATCCTCAAAGAAATCGGCAACGACGGCAAGGTCAACGTCCAACGCTACAAAGGCCTGGGCGAAATGAACCCTGAACAACTCTGGGAAACCACCATGAACCCTGCCAACCGCACCCTGCTCCTGGTCACCATTGAAGATGCCGCCGAAGCCGACCGCACCTTCGACATGCTCATGGGCGACGCGGTGGACCCCCGCCGCCGATTCATCCAAACCCACGCCAAAGCGGTTCGCAACCTGGACATTTAGCCGGGGCGCCGTTTCGACGGGCTTTTCTCCCCCCCAAACGTTTGGGCCTCTCCCCTGGCAAGCGCCGACCTCCGAAGTCTCCCCTCCAAAGACAAGACAACTGACTTCGGAGGTCTCTCATTCGTAAAGGTGTGCGCGCAAAAGCCGTCATAAGAATTCATCCTGGCCTGTCTTCGACAGCCTGGAAAGATAGGGATATCCACTTGGGTCAAGGCCGAGCCTTGACCTACCGCTCCCGCCAGCCCGATGTAGACCAGCCTGGAAAGGCTATCTCACGGAAGCCAAGGCTGTTTCTGAGCAAGGGAGAGATTTCGCCCAAAAATAAGCAAACCGAGATTATTTGTCACTATTTTCATCGTTTTGCATCTGAAGAGATAGCAACGAACTTATCCGTTCGAATGCCGAAAGTTGTGTAAATTCGTACTGCGAGATTAATCTCGCACCACTTTTCCACACGCGAGGTATTCATGCCCAAACGGACCTCTCATCACAAACGTCAGAGCCCAAACACTCTGAGTCAATTTTTGCGCCGCCCGCTGGTACAGGTGGGCATCCTGGCTCTCATTGCCCTGGTCGTGTTCATCATCGCTACTCTCGGCAAGCAGAGCAACACCCTTCCTGCCGAAATCAGCGCAGATCAGGCCTACCAGAAATATCAACAGGGAGCCTTCTTCCTGGATGTACGTACCGTTGAGGAATGGAACGAATACCATGTACCCAACACCACCCTCATTCCCCTGGATCAATTACCCCACCGCCTGAACGAATTGCCTCGTGACCGCGAAATTGTAGTTGTTTGTCGCTCTGGCAACCGCAGCCAGCAAGGACGGGATATTCTTCTCAGCGCCGGCTTCCGCCAGGTCACCAGTATGGCCGGCGGATTGAAAGAGTGGCGCGCCAAAGGCTATCCCGTCGAGCCATAACGTACAGAAAAGAGAGGCTCCTGAGGGGCAGGTGTGGGGGGCACTATTTTTTGCATGAACATGGTCACTTTGAGAATGCCATAAGATTCAGCAGCCCCCTTGACAGAAAAAGATAACCGCCTATAATTGAAAATGATTTTCAATATCAAAAATGAACATCGAATTCTGGCTTGAGCAACTGCAGGAAAATGGCTATCGCCTGACGGCGGCGCGACGCGCTGTGGTAGAAACTGTGGCAGAAGCAAAGCACGCCCTTACTCCTATCCAGGTCTATGATGCCGCCCGGCAGCACTACCCCGCTTTAGGTCTGGTCACTGTTTATCGCACCCTGGAGAAACTGGAAGAATTGCACCTGATTCAGCGCGTTCACCAGCCGCAGGGTTGTCAGGCATTCCTCGCCGCCGGGCAGGGACACCAACACCTGCTCATTTGTCAGCAATGTGGGCAGGCTATTTTTTTTGAGGGCGATGACCTCTCTCCACTCATCGAAGCCCTGAGCAGTCAGACCGGTTTTCAGGTTCGCGATCACTGGCTGCAATTCTTCGGCCTGTGCCAGGCGTGCCAGACGGCATAGCACGAGATTCCTGACGACATCCTCTCTCAGGGCCGCCGAAAGTCGATCTGGTGGGCTGAGGCGGGAGATTCCATTCACCGCCAGCACCCACAGGTAAGCAAAGATCTTCCAAAACGGAACAAGGAGCACACCTATGAAACGTCTTTTTTCTATCCTGAGCATGTTGTTTTTTCTCACGGCCTGTTCGCAGCCAGGCGCCAGCCGCTCGGCGCAAGAGGCAACCGTGTTGGCTTCTACCACCATCCTGGCCGATATGACTCAACGAGTGGCGGGCCAACGTCTTACGGTGGCCTCGCTTTTGCCAGTCGGCGTAGATCCTCACACCTATCAACCCACCCCTGCCGATGTAGCCCGCCTGGCGGCGAGCAAGGTGTTGGTAGTCAATGGGCTGGGCTATGAGCAATTTATGGCGACTTTATTGAAAAACGCCGGTGGGAATCAGCTGATCATCACCGCGAGCGAGAGACTGGAGCCGCTGCGAGAGGAGATTCACGCCTCTGAAGCAGAATCCGCCTCGGGTCCCGCGGGCGAGGCGCTGGATCCGCATATGTGGCTGGATCCTAATCTGGCGGTGGGGTACGTCGAGAACATCCGCGATGGGCTGATTCGTTTTGATCCGGCGGGGGCAGAGACCTATCGCGCCAATGCCGAGGCGTACATCGCCCAATTGCAAGCGCTCGATCGCTGGATCGCCGAACAGGTGCAGAGCATTCCGCCGCAACGTCGTTTACTGGTGACCAATCATGAGGCGTTTGGTTATTTTGCCCGCCGCTATGGTTTTACCGTGGTAGGAACGGTCATTCCAGGGCTCAGCTCGGAGGCGGAGACCTCGGCGCAGGGGCTGGCAGCAGTGATCGACCAGATTCGGGCCAGTGGAGCGCCGGCGATTTTCCTCGGCGAAGTGGAAAACCCGGCTCTGGCCAAACAAATTGCTGCAGAGACCGGGGTGAAGGTGGTGGCAGATTTGTACCTGGAATCGCTCACTGCCGGGGCGCCTGCGGCCACGTATCTGGATATGATGAAATATGACGTGAGCCGCATTGTTGAGGCCCTCAAGTAACGAATTTAGTAACTGATGTTATGTACTTTCCCGTGGCACGACATTCATGTCGCTTGTAAATGCGAGATGAATGTCGTGCTACCGCCTAAGGTGAGTGAGACGTATGTCAGAAATTCCGCATCGGCTTGAAGTTGAGCACGTCTATATTGGCTACAACGGCACCTTGATTTTGAAGGATGTCAGTTTTCAGGTGCCGCATGGGGCGCGGGTGGCCGTGGTAGGGCCAAACGGCGCAGGGAAATCCACTCTGTTCAAGGCGCTGGTGGGGTTGTTGCCGTTGCAAAGCGGCCGGATTCTGATTCACGGCCTGCCGTTGGGGGCACACCTGGACTGTGTGGCGTATGTGCCCCAGCGCGAGGAGGTGGATTGGCGCTTTCCGGTGACCGTGGAAGACGTGGTGATGATGGGGCGCTTCGGGCAGATGGGGTGGTTGCGCCGTCCTTCTGCTCATGACCGTCTGGTGGTGCGGCAAAGCCTGGAGCAGTTGGGAATCGCTCACCTGGCCCGCCAGCCGATTGGTCAGCTTTCGGGCGGGCAGCAGCAACGCGCCTTTCTGGCACGGGCATTGGCCCAGGAGCCGCACATTTTGCTGATGGATGAGCCTTTCACCGGTGTGGATGTGACCACTCAGGAGGTCACCCTGGCCTTGCTGGATCGTCTGAAAGAGCGTCAGGTGACGGCAATCATTTCGACTCACGATTTGAACCTGGCAGCGACCCATTTTGATTATGTGTTATTGCTCAAGCGCGAGTTGATCGCCTTTGGCCCACCTGACGAGGCGCTGACCTCCGATCATCTTTTTCGTGCGTTTGGCCCTTCCCTGCTGAAGGTAGAAGGCGGGGTGGTGTTGGTGGACGAATGCTGTCCGGCAGATGAGGAGCATAAACGCGATGAACTGGCTGCTTGATCCGTTTTCGTATGCGTTCATGCAACGCGGGCTGATCGCTTCGGTGGCGGTCGGCGTGTTGTGCGCGGTGATGGGGACTTATGTGGTGCTACGCGGCATGGCCTTTCTAGGGGATGCCATGGCCCATGCCATTTTGCCGGGGGTGGCCATTGCTTATCTCCTGCGCGGCGACTTGCTGCTGGGGGCGACCCTTGCCGCGGTTCTGATTGCGCTGAGCATTGGCTTTTTCTCACGGCAGGGAACGATCAAAGAGGATACCGCCATTGGCATTTTGTTCGCTGCAGCCCTCTCACTCGGTGTGGCGCTGATTAGCAGCATGCAAACCTATGCCGTGGACCTGACTCACATTCTGTTCGGTAACGTGTTGGGGGTGAGCACCACAGATTTATGGCTCATTGGGGGGATCAGCCTGCTGATTTTGCTGATTGTGGTTTTGCTTTACAAGCCCTTCCTGGTGATTTCTTTTGATCCGGTGCTGGCAGCCACCCTGCGCCTGCCCACCGAGGCGTTGCGTCAGTTGATGCTGGTGTTGCTGGCGCTTACCGTAGTGGTTTCTTTGCAAACCGTGGGCGTGAGCCTGGCTGCTGCCATGCTGGTCACTCCGGCAGCAACGGCATATCTCCTCACCCGGCGGTTGTCATCCATGATGCTGGTTTCGGCGATGCTGGGCGCCCTCTCATCGGTGATTGGTCTGTATCTCAGCTTTTATTTGAACATTGTCTCTGGCTCGGCTATTGTACTCACCGCTACTTTCTTCTTCTTGCTGGCCTTTGCGTGGAAACGCCTCCGCACAGGCTAAAAATGGGAAATCTGGCCCACAGACGAGCCATTCCTCTTGCAGTACAATGTATTCATGATGGGTAAATCAGATTGTAAAATCGTTTGCCTGGTTATTCTGCTGGTATTCCCCTGGTTTACTGGCTGTAATTTCCCGGCTGCCTCACCGGCCCCCACTCCTTCAGCGGCTGTGGAGATCCCCTCCCCTCCTCCCACCTTGACCCCTCTCGCCACACTCCCCGCCCCACCCACAGAGACGCCAGCAC
>JBMFPJ010000162.1:0-5092 GCA_049969175.1 Anaerolineae bacterium
TTCGGAAGTCAAAGGTACGCTGCGAAGATGAGATTCGAGTACAATGGTCTCACCCCCCACGGAAACGGGAACAGCTCTTCTCAGCAAGGCTGTTCTCGTTTTCATAGTTGGGGAGGCCCTGGCTCGTCATTCGTCAAAGGACACATAGTATTTCGTTTTCTTTTTCATTCATGGAACTGGCGCTTTACTCTTTCTTTCCCCAGCCACTCTCTTCCACGGCCATAAAAATATCCGTCGCCGAAATTATCCCGACAAGCGTTCCATGCTCATCCACCACCGGCAGGTGATGAATGTGATGTTGCTGCATCACCTGAGAGCACTCTTTCAACGTCCATTCCGGGCGTGCGGTAATCAGCGGCCCAGACATAATTTCACCCACTGTGGTTTCTGCCGGGTTGCGGTCAGCAGCGACGATCTTATCGCGAATATCGGTGGTGGTGACAATTCCATAGGCCGGGTTCTTCTCGCTCACATCCACGATGACGCTATGAATCCCGCGCCGCCGCATCAAGGTCATAGCATACGAAACGCTGCTCTCCGCAGAGACCACCACTGCCGGGCTACTCATCCAATCGCGCACTGTGTGACTCATCGCTTCTCTCCTCGGTATTTTTGGATAATTCTACGCCAATTTCTCGGCGATTCAAGGTTGAGGCGAAAGCAAATTCCAGGTTGCACCGCCATCCGTGCTGTGATAGAGCAGCCGCTGCCCGGTAATGTCGGCCGTCACCACCCAACCAATCTGAGGGTGGATAAAGTCCATCAGGGCGAAATTCTCAGCGAAGACAATGTTTGGGGCAACCGTCACCCACGTTTGGGCCGCATCACGCGTGACGTAGAACTGGTCGCCGTTATAGACGACGGCCTCCTGCGCTGAAAGGAATTGCGTCATGCCGCCATTGGGCAGCAAGGTTGGTGCAAGAATCCAGCCAGTCCCACCATCTTGAGAGACATAGATGGCCAGTTGATTTTGCTCTGCGGTGAGCCGCATGGCCAGGAAACCGGTGGAACCAAAGAAGCGCATGGCCTCAATTGAGAGTTCGGCATTTTCACCCTGAGGGGGGAGCGGTAAGGTGACCGGCGTCCAGGTGTGGCCGCCATCATCGGTGCGAAACAGATAGGCCCTCCCCGGTGCATAGGTCACTCCCCACACCCAGGCAGTTTGCATATCCAGCGGGGTCAGACCAAATTTCAGACCACCCAGCGGCAGGCTATCCCCTGCGCCGGGGACGGTTGGGTCATTGATGTACGTTTGAGTCCAGGTCGCACCGCCGTCGATCGTCTGGAAGATGGCCACGGCGTTGGAGCCAGCCCCTACACCTAAATCAGCCAGCATCCAGCCGCGCGAATCATCCAGAAAGACCAGCCTTCCACCGCCAAAGGGCACAGCGTTGGAGGCCCAATGCAGGCCGCCGTCGCTGGTGCGGTATAAATTGCCGTTTTGCTGTGAACCATTACCCGTCGGGACGAGCACCCAGGCATGGAAAAGATCCAGGAAAAACGGATTCACTGCGTAGCCCACCGGGTTCAAGCCAGGCGGGGTGAGGTCGAACCAGGTCTGGCCACCGTCACTGGTGCGTAACAAAGCGGTTTCGGTTACTCCCCACCCTTCCTGCTCCGTGAACATTTGCAGGTTGAAGAGGGCGGGAGCAGTCACTTGCGGGAAGGAAGCCAGGGCGGGGGTAGAAGTCGCGATCACGGGAGCCGGCGTGGGCGGAGTCTGATCCGCTGGTTGAGTCACAACCGGGGATGGTTGCCCGCCACAAGAGGTCAGCGACAGGGTCAAAATCAGGAAAAGCCATCTTATCTTCATAGGAAATACTCCTGTGGCAGGCAATTTCTCAATTCAACCACTCGACGATGGTGGCTTCTCCCTGCCCCACGCCAACGCACAAGGTGGCGAGGCCGTAGCGAACATTGCCGCGGCGGCGCATTTCATGCAGCAAGGTGGTCAGGATGCGCGCACCGGAGCAGCCCAGGGGGTGGCCAAGGGCGATCGCGCCGCCGTTGACGTTGACAATTTCGGGGTCGAGGCCGAGGTCTTCGATAACAGCCAGCGATTGAACGGCAAAGGCTTCGTTGATTTCGACCAGGCCGATGTCCGCCAGGGTCAGTCTGGCGCGAGCGAGGGCCTTGCGCGTCGCCGGGACGGGACCCAGCCCCATGGTGCGCGGTGGGACGCCGGCAGCAGCAGCAGCCACGAGACGCGCCAGGGGTTTCAGGCCGAGCTGGCGTGCTTTCTCTTCGCTCATCACCAGCAGGGCCGCCGCCCCGTCGTTCAAGCCAGAAGAATTGCCAGCCGTCACTGTGCCGCCCTCGCGGAAAGCCGGCTTAAGTTTTGCCAGGCCCTCAAGGGTCGTGTCGCGGCGCGGACGTTCGTCGGTATCCACGACTTTGGGGTCGCCTTTCTTTTGAGGGACGATGACCGGCACGATTTCCTCGGCAAACTTGCCCGAATCGATGGCAGCGATGGCGCGCTGGTGGCTACGCCATGCGAACTGGTCTTGCTTTTCGCGGGTGAGATGAGGGCGTTCAGCAGCAATGTTCTCGGCGGTCTCGCCCATGGATTCTGTGCCATACATGGCCTTCATTTTTGGGTTGGGGTAGCGCCAGCCGAGGGCAGTATCCCAGGCAGTGAGGTTGCCGAAAGGATAACCGCTTTCGGCTTTGGGGAGCGAGTAAGGGGCGCGCGACATGGATTCGACCCCACCGGCAATGAAAATTTCGCCTTCGCCAGCACGAATCGCCAGGGCGGCGTGGTTGACTGCGGTCAAACCGGAGGCGCACAGGCGGTTGAAGGTCACTCCGGCGACTTCCACGGGCAGACCGGCCAGCAAAGCGGCCATGCGCGCCACGTTGCGGTTGTCTTCGCCGGCCTGGTTGGCACAGCCAAAATAGACTTCTTCGACGAGTGCCGGGTCCAATTGATTGCGTTCAATGATCGTTTTAATCACATGTGCCGCGAGGTCGTCAGGGCGAACTGCGGCCAACACCCCTCCTAAAGCACCGATGGGGGTGCGAATGGCATCAACAATTACCGGTGTAGGCATCTTTCCTCCAGAATTTTGAAGTGACGAATTGATTGTACCACCGAGGCTGAGCAGGCCAAATCTAGCCGGGCAGAATTAGGATATTTGTACACGCTGATAAATGACGCATGGCACTACTCGCCTTGTCAGGATGCGAACATAATCAATCAGGCGGAGATATTTCGCTAAATACTCTCCAACTACTCATATATCAGGAGGCGCAATGCCCGCAAAAGGTTGGATCGAAGTCAACGATCTCTATTGCAAAGGCTGCGAGTTATGTGTCAATGCCTGCCCGCAAGGCGTGATGGAACTGGATATGTCGCGCCTGACGTCAAAAGGATACCACCCCGCGCACATCTTCAAAGATGGTTGCACGGGGTGTGCTATTTGTGCCCTGGTGTGTCCTGACGCGGCCATCACCGTCTATCGTGAAGTGACCCGGGCAGCGACAGCGACCGCCTGAGATCGTATCTCGATGTTTGTGTAAAAGTGATGCGAGATCAATCTCGCAGTACAAATGTACACAACTTTCGGGAGACGACCCCGCCTGAGCAGAAATTAACCCGATCGAAAAATCTTCGTTTGGAGTGAGAAATGCCCAAAGAACTATGGAAAGGTAACGAAGCCATTGCTGAGGCTGCCGTGAGGGCTGGCCTGGAAGCCTATTTCGGTTACCCCATTACACCGCAAACGGAAGTGCTGGAATATCTCTCGCGCCGCATGCCCCAACTGGGACGCGCCTTCTTGCAGGCGGAAAGCGAGCTGGGCGCCATCAACATGGTCTATGGCGCGGCCTGCGCTGGCGTGCGGGTGATGTCCTCGTCCTCCAGCCCAGGGGTGAGCCTGATGATGGAGGGCCTCTCGTACATTGCTGGAACAGAGGTTCCCGCAGTCCTGGTTAATGTAATGCGCGGTGGGCCCGGCCTGGGTAACATCGCCCCATCGCAAGGCGATTACAACCAGGCCGTGCATGGTGGCGGGCATGGCGATTATCCCCGCATTGTGCTGGCGCCCGCCTCGGTGCAGGAAGCTATTGATCTGATGGGGCTTTCTTTTGACCTGGCCGAAAAATATCGCATGATCACACTGCTGATCATGGACGGCTCGGTGGGTCAGATGATGGAACCGGCCGAAATGCCGGAAATGAAGCCCATCGAACACAAAGATTGGGATTGGGCTGTGCGCGGCAAGGGACAACGCGAGCGCCGCGTCCTGACCTCAATCTACCTGGATCCACTGGCCGAAGAAAAGACCAACCTGCGCCTGCTTGAACGTTGGAAACAGGTGCAGGCCAATGAAGTGCGATATAAGGAATACTATCTGGATGATGCCGAATTTGTGGTGATCGGCTTTGGCACTGCCGGGCGAGTCGCCCTTTCTGCGGTGCGCGCCGCGCGCCAGAAGGGAATCAAAGTTGGGTTGCTGCGCCCGATTACCGTCAGCCCGTTCCCGCACGAAGTGATCGATCAGCTCACGCAGCGGGTGAGCAAATTCCTGGTCGTAGAGATGAACGCCGGTCAAATGCTCGAAGATGTCCGCCTTTCGGTGCGCGGCCGCGTGCCGGTCGAGTTCTACGGTCGTTTGGGTGGCGTCGTTCCCTTCCCCGACGAAATCCTGAGCGAAATTGAACGCATCGCCGCCAGTCCGGCCGTCACCATCTCTGATCCACGGTTGAAATGGTTCGAACGCATGGTATCACCCCAAGCCACTCGCCAGGATAAAGGAGCCTGAGGAGGTTCTCATGAAGATTGCCTTACCTGAAAATCTGGTTTACGACCGACCTGAAGCCTTTACCGATACTCCAACCCATTATTGCCCGGGGTGTACGCACGGCGTGGCACATCGCCTGGTGGCCGAGGTGTTGGAGGAAATGGGCATCATCGAAAAGACAATCGGTGTGGCCCCGGTAGGATGTGCCGTATTCGCTTACAACTACTTCGATACGGATTTTGTAGAAGCCCCGCACGGCCGCGCCCCGGCGATGGCCACCGGTTTAAAGCGAGTCTTGCCGGACCGGGTGATCTTCACCTACCAGGGCGATGGCGACCTCGCCTCGATCG
>JBMFPJ010000163.1:0-5090 GCA_049969175.1 Anaerolineae bacterium
CGCGCACCCCAACGGCCACGCGCACCCCAACGCCAACGCGTACGCCCACCCCTACCCGCACCCCGTAATAAAAACGCGCCGGCCTATGCCTGCGCTACTTTGTTTTTGAGGAGCACTTCATGACTGAATTCACCCTGAAAGCCTTTCAAGATTATTATCCCGACTACTTTGCCTGGTGTTATGGCTGCGGACGGCTGAATGAACACGGCCATCAAATCAAAACCTATTGGGATGGCGAAGAGACCGTGACACGTTTTACGCCCCGCCCGGAGCACACCGCCATCCCCGGCTATGTTTATGGGGGACTTCTGGCCTCGCTCATTGATTGTCACAGCACAGGCACGGCAGCGGCTGCCGCCTATCGCGCCGAGGGCCGCGAAATGGATAGTGACCCGCCGTTGCGCTTCCTCACCGCCTCGCTGCATGTGGATTACCTCAAACCCACTCCCCTCGGCCCGGAGCTGCAGGTGCGCGGCCACATCAAAGAAGTCAAAGGTCGCAAAGTCGTCGTCGAATCCTGGATCGAGGTCAATGGGCAGATCACCGTGCGCGGCGAGGTCGTCGCGGTGCAGGTGCCCGATCAGCTGGTGCAAGAATTGTTGCAGGCGGGAAAGTCAACCGATTAGATCGCTCGCACTCTCTTTTTCTCGCGCAGGGCATGGGCAATTTTGGCCGCCAGATGGGCATTGTTCAAAAGCAAAGCCAGGTTGGCGCGCGTTGCCCGGCCTTGCGACAGTTCATTGAGACGTTGAAGCAGAAAAGGGGTCAGCGCCTTGCCGTGGATTTTCTTTTCCACCGCTTCGGCGGAGGCCCTGGCGATCAGCGGGTCAATCTCGGACTTTGAGAGGGCCTCGTTTGCCGGAATGGGGTTTACCACCAGGACGGCGCTGCGCATTCCCAGCCCCCAATGTGCCTGTGCAAATTCGGCGATTTCCTGGGGCGTATCCAGCCGTGTGCTCACTTCCAGGCCGCTCTCGCGTGAATAAAAAGCGGGGAATTCATCTGTCCCGAACCCTACCACTGGCACGCCCATCGTCTCCAGATATTCCAGTGTTGCCGGCAAATCGAGGATGGCTTTCGCCCCGGCACAAACGACGATCATCGGGATCGTGGCCAGTGCGTGCAAATCAGCCGAAACATCGAAGCGCGCCTCGCGGTGCACACCACCAATCCCACCCGTGGCGAAGACCTTGATCCCGACGGTTTGCGCGGCGAACATCGTGCCTGCCACCGTGGTCCCGCCAGCAGCAGCATTGACAATGGCCTGAGCAAAATCGCGCGGCCCGATCTTGATCGCTCCCTTTTCGTTGGCCAGCCGTTCCATCTCTTCCTCGCTCAGGCCAATGTGAATCACCCCATCCAATACGCCAATAGTCGCTGGGGTAGCGCCTTCATTGCGCACTGCCAGCTCCATATCCCGCGCCAGAGACAAATTGAGCGGCCGCGGCAGCCCATGAGTGATCACCGTTGATTCTAAAGCAACAACCGGCAGCCCAATCTTCATCGCCCGATTGACCTCACGGGAGGAAACAAAGTAAGTCTCAGTCATGTGATTTTCCTGGAAAATTTGTTATGTTCACTTTATTCAGGCATTGTAGCAGGTTTTCCAACCTGGATAGTACCTCGATTTGTAACGATTCAGCCGTAGCGCGGAATTCATTCCGCAACCTAAGAGCGTGTTTTATAAATCGGGGTTTACTACGGGGACGATGTCTCGCAGTACGAATGTACACAATTTGCGGCATACGACCCCAGCCTGTCCTGAAAATTACGCTAATAATTTCCTCCGATAACCCAATGAGAAAGACCTAAGATCTCATCGAGATAGCCAATTGCCTCTTCCACCGCCGCGTAATTCATAGCAGCCTGAATCAAAGCTGTTGGGTCTGCTTTCTTTTTCTTTACCAGTTCGCGATACTCCTTAAGGTGTTCGCGATAGCCCATGAGTAGATCGCGCAGGGTCTCGCGATAGGTTGCATTCTTGCGCCGGTTTTCCTGAAAACGGGCCAGGGGAACATCCTGAATGAGCTGCAAAGTTTTTTCAGCACACGCTTCTTGTTCGACCTGCTGCAAAGCGGCCTCACTGCCGCGTTCCAGGTTTTCCAGGCTGATGCGCCAGGCCTCCTGATGTTGCTCTGGCACAATTTCAACCGGCGTTTTCCAGGTGCCAACACCAATCCAGTTGAGCTGAAAGCCGCGTTCATTGGCAGTTTGGGCAAACCTTTGGTGGAACAGGGCAGTAATTTCCTGGCGCGGAGCAAAAGGCGGTTGCGCAGGAATCGCCGGCGGATCGTCATTTTGCTCCGCGGGGACCACTTTTTCAATCTCCGCGCTCAATCTTTGGGCTTGTTGCCGCCATTTTTCGATCTCCGGTTGACCAAAACTTGCCAGGAACTCGGTCAACTTTCGCTGGCTGATGAAGCGCGCAAGCTCGTTGCGAACCAGGGGGGTAAACTGCAACTCAAACAAATTCTGTTTTTGCTGGGCCTGTGGATGGTCAGACACGGAAACCACCTGCTGGTAAATCAAAGATTCTACCGTTCGTGCATCTCGATAGGGAAAGGGCGTCTCAGCTGTGGGTTGTCTGTCGCCGCGCCAGATGCTGTAGCGTATGGCCACGTCAATCGCGCTGACCCGCATTCCATCCAGGGTGCGGCCGCTAATTTCTCGATCTTCTTCGCGCAGAACCACCTGGTGCTCGCGCAGAATGATTGCCTGACGAAAACGCTCGAAACCATCTAGAATCACTGCCTGCCTTACCGTTGGGCCGATCACGTGAGGAATACCGTTTGCTTTTTCGAACAACGCCGCCGAATCCAGCTCGACGACGACCCGCCCTGGTCCGCCAATTCGATACACCGGCGAATCTCTGTTCACTATTTCTCCTTCGCGGATAATCAATTTGTCGCCATGTCCGTTGAAGGCCACGTTCCACAAGAAGTGGCGGGTGATATGAATAGGGATTTCAAAAATATCGGCCTGGTAAGAGGCGGCAGTTTCCAGGGCGATGACCATTGTAGCCAGAATGATGAACAAATAGCGTACATTTTGGGGCGCCAGAAATGCCTGCCCGGCAAAGCGGAGAAACTCCTGCAGATACGTAGCACCAAAAGTAGTAGCCGCGAACGGATTGAGCAAATAGATGAACAACTTACGCAGCTGTTCCCCCCATTCACTGGCCGGATTGTGGCTCACCCCCAGGATTAACCCAAGCGCCAGCAAGATCAAAAGAAATGTTCCAAAACGCCGTCTGGCGCCCGCCAGGGTGAGATCAAAGACAAAATTGAAAAAACAATCCAACAAATTTTCCAGGTTCCCAAGCAAATCCTGCCACTCCCGCTGCAAAAGGGTGGGTGCTTGAGAATCCTGCTGCGTTGGGAGGCCTAATCCGATTCGATCCATTGGATGATCTCCTCGAGTTCATCTAGCTCAGTGACCGGGTGATAGTTCGTATTGCGATTGCGAATCAAAGCCGTTCGCGAACGCATCACCAGGGCACAGACCACTTCTTTCAGGCCTTTGATGCCGGCATCTTTCAACCTTGCAATTTCCCGGCTCAGGTGATTGGTGGTGTATTCGGCCAGCGCTTTTTCCTGTCCGCTGAGCGCGGCCAGCTTTCGCTGCTCTTCGATGCGCGCCCGCTCGGCTTGGGCAGTCTCTAACCAGGTGGCTTTCCAATGCTGAATAAATTCGTTTTCCACTTCGGGTGGAAAACGCAAATTTGCAATGGCCACAGCAATGACCCGAATGCCTCGTGCGGATAACAACTGAAATTCTCGGCTGGCAATAAATTTGCCCGTAGGACGTCCATATTGATCCAATTCCGCGACTTGTGGCGAGATCATGCGATTTCTGACCATATTGTTGATGAGCTGGAAGGCGGTCACTTTTCCGCGGGGCTTTTGATCTGCTTGTGCCTGGGTCGGTGGGGCAGGGGATGGTTCTCTGTCATTGGTGCCTGAATCCGTACGGCACAAGCGGGTGACTGCTCCCAAGATGAGATTTGCTTCGTGTAACCATTGGGTCATCTCATCCACCCAGCGGCTCGCGGCGCGCACGGGACGGGAGGCGTTCGCCACCGACGGCGGGAGGTACCTCTGCCCCTCCGGCGGGGGCTCTGGCTCCGGGCAACCGGCTTCAAACAATTCCTTGAGGGTGAATTTGCTTAAATATTCGCGCCACAAATCAGCTGCAATCAGGGCGGGTAATTTATTCCAGGGAACGTGATACTGGGAACTGTTGTGATCCTTATCGGGGTTAATCGCCTCTCCGGCAATGGCTTTGAAGACTGCCTCCTGGTTATAGCCAAAGCGTGAACCGGGGCCATGGGTCACTGGATCAGCATCAATTTTGAAAATGACGCTGATATTTGGCACGACCTCAATCCCATCTCGTGTCAGAGCGGTGGTAGCGGCCCGCCGGCGCTGCATCTCCTTGTATGTTGCATCGTTGGGATCGGCGGGAACCGCAAAGGGATCGTCCGTTTCATAGGGGCCCAGGCGTTGCATCTGGCGGCGTAAATCTACCGTGCCGGCGATCTTTTCGTGGGCAGCCGTGAAGTGCACACCTGGTCCCAGTGTTTGCCGGAAGGCGGTTGCTGTACGCGTCACTGCTCCACTGGCTGTATCTAACCAGAGCACGCCGGGACCTTCCCGCTCTTCTTCATGTTCTCTTTCTTTTGGCTGGCCATCCTCTATAAAAATGGCTGGTCCTTTCTTTCCGATGAGCGTGAGCAACAGACGGATGATGATCTGCCGTCTTTCGCTGAGTCGCTGCACTGGCAAGATGAATTGGGCAAAGAACATCAGCCACAGGAAAAACAACGCCACAAAAAGCCAGGCATCGCTGCGCAGGTAATGTGGGATGATTTTCCACCCCCCCAGCCGATACACGTAGAGGCCATACCCCCCAACCGCCAGGATCAACCAGAAAGTAAGCTGTACCCAGGTTCGTCGCAGAAAAGGAATATTATTGTCCGCCATACGTTGATTTTATAACAAATTTCAAGCCTGGGGGAAGCAATCTCCTGTTTTCATTAGGGCTTTTTAAAGAATTAATTTTTGGGTAAAATTGAGCCATCCTACTTGTTG
>JBMFPJ010000164.1:0-5084 GCA_049969175.1 Anaerolineae bacterium
GCTAATTCTACTACAGGTCAGGCTATTCACCGCGCAGCGGCGCCAGGAGCGCCACACACTCAATTTCAACCAATGCGCCTTTGGGTAAAGCCGCCACTGCTACTGTGCTGCGCGCCGGCGGATTCTCGCCAAAGAATTCGGCATACACGGCGTTCATCGCGGCGAAATCGACCATGTCTTTGAGAAATACGGTTGTTTTGACGACGTAATTCAGGCCAGAGCCGGCGGCTTCAAGTACATTCTTCAGGTTGGTCAACACCTGACGGGTTTGCGCCTCAATACCGCCCTCTATCAGTTCCATCGTGGCAGGGTCCAGACCAATTTGCCCGGCGGTGAAGACCAGTTCTTCAATGCGCACAGCCTGGGAATAGGGGCCAATGGCGCGGGGGGCTTTTTCGGTGACCACAATTTTCTTACCTTCGCTGGTGAACATATTTACCTCGCAGGTTCAAAAAATTTGAGAATTTGAGTCTACTGCAAAAACGTCATTTTAGCGCAGGGCCAGGCTCTTTTGCATCATTCGATGCAAAAACAGGAATTACAAATAATGACCAGTGAAATCACAAAGTTCATTCGGGCAGATACCGAATGACGAGCATGGTCAAATCGTCAGAAATGGAAGAAAGACCCAAAAACTCCAGCAGGCGGTTTTCGATAGCATCCAGCAAATCTTCAGCCGTAGTTGCCGAGGCAGAAGCCACGGTTTGAATCAAGCGCGCTTCGCCGAACATTTCATTTTCAGCCGAAAATGCCTCGGTCAGGCCATCCGTATAGAACAAAACGCAATCTCCCGGCTGCAATTGGATAGTCCGTTCGGTGATAGGCACCTCGGTAGTCACTCCCAACACCATCGCCGTGCGCATCAGGCGTTCGACGCGCCCCTGGCGAATCCACAACGGCGGGTTGTGGCCAGCGTTCGCGTATGTCAGAGTGCCGGTTTCCAGGTCAACGACGGCATACACCGCGCTAACAAACATGCCCTGATGCGTATCGGGGATGAGCAATTCGTTGACACGTTGCAATGCCTGGGCAGGAGAGGCCGTCTCGATCACCGCGGCCCGCACCAGGGTACGCGTGAGCGCCATGAAAAGAGCCGCCGGCACGCCTTTATCGGCCACGTCGGCAATGAAAAGGCCAAGTCGGCGATCAGGGAGTTCGAAGACATCGTAAAAATCACCGCCCACCTGACGAGCCGTTTGCCAGCGAGCGGCCAGCTGCCAGGCAGGGTATTGGGGAAGTGTTTGAGGGATGAAGGTTTGCTGAATCTGGCGCGCCAGTTGCACTTCTGTTTCGAGGCGTTCGCGCAAGACCATCTCGCGTTGCAGTCGGTCGTTTTGAATGGCCAGGCCAATTTGCTGGGCAATGCCGCTGATGATCTCAATGCGCCGAGCGCGGAAACGCCGTCCTCCATCTGCTTCTTCGACGAGCAGGATACCATATAGATCATTGCGAATGGAAACAGGGAGGGCCATCAGCAGACGGTCTCCGTCTGGCGGTGTCTCGGTCTCGAGCAGAGGGCGAAGGCGCGGCCACGAACGCGGGCGGGCGCGCCGCTTGAGCGGATGCAGGATCAGGCGGTTGTGCTGGCGGGCAGCATCCAGCATGGGAAAAGCGCCGGCAGGGAATTCTTGCTGCCAGAGAGACGCTTCCTCCTGCCCTACCCCATAATGATGCCGCGGCACATAGAGCTGGCGCTCTTCGTCCCACAGGTAGAGCACCACACGTTCCACCCCTACCAGGATAGGCATGATGCGCACAATGGTACCCAAGATTTCATCCAGGTCACTCAGGCTGACAACCGCCTGGGCGACCTGCAACAAAGCCGCCGAGGCATAGGCCTGTTCCTGGGCAGTATCGTAAAGACGAGCGTTTTCAATGGCCACCGCAGCATAACTGGCAAAGGTGGTCGCCATGGCCTGGGCTTCATGGCCGTATCGGCCAGAGGTGTGATGAGAAAGGACGATAACTCCCAAAGGACGGTCACCAATGCGCAGGGGGGCAGCCAGGGAGGAGTAATTTTCCGGGAAACCGGCAGCCAGCCCCGAAGGTCCAATGGGATCGCCCGGCTTGCGGATGACAGGCGAATCGGCCAGCATCGCGCTGATCAACGAAATGGAGGCTTCGGCAGATTCCAGTCGCGCCTGCTCGATTTTGCGCGGGTTCGCCCCGTGCACAGCTGCCAGGTACAGGCCCTCTTCGCCCAGCAACCAGATCGCGGCCACATCCACCAGCAGGTTGCGCTCCAATTCGTGTAAGACCGTATCCAGCACCTGTTCTACGCCGACATTGGCCGAGACCAGACCCGCGACTTCGCGCAGGCTATCGGCGACCTGGCGACGCCATTGTTCAGACTGATACAGGTCGGCATTGCGGATGGCGGCAGCAATCGTTCCGCCCACCGCTTCGAACATCAGGCGGTCATCTTCGGTAAAGGCATTGGGTTGATCCGATTGAATATCCAGAATGCCAACGACGCGATGGTCATATTGCAGTGGCACACACAATTCGGCGCGGGTGTTTCGGGGAGGCAACGGCGAGGGGCGATAGCGCGGATCAGCGTTGACATCATTGGCCAGAATCGTTTGTCCATGCCGCGCTACCCAGGGGATAATACCCTGCTCATCGTCGAGAGAAAGGGTGTATCCCTCCAGTTTTGCGCTTCGCTTGCCGCTACCGGCCTGATATTCAATTAAACGGCGATTGGGATGAACCGTGAAAAGGTGAACATAGGGATAGCCAAACCGTTCATGAATGAGATCCGCAGTCTGGCGCATCAGCTGACGCAAATCCAGGCTGGAAGTCACACTTTTGCTGACCTCGGCAATCAGGGTTAACTGTTCGGCGCGGCGGTGTAAATCATGATACAGGCGCGCTCCTTCAATGGCGCGGGCGATGTTATCGGCCAGGGTGCTGAGGATGAGCACATCGTTGGGGTGAAAGGCATTCAGGCGATTGCTTTGCACATCGAGCACACCCAGCAAGCGATCTTCCACCTTGAGGGGCAAAACGATTTCCGAGCGGGTCTCGGGGAGGCTATCCACAAAGCGGAAGCGCGGCTCAGAACGCACGTCGGGGCACAGGATTTGTTCGCCGCGAGCCGCAGCGGCTCCGATCAACCCTTCTCCCACTTCCACTTCCAGAGCAATAGAGGCTTTTTTGCGTCCTTTGCGGGGAGCAGATGCGCTGGAGCGGAATTTTAAAGACTGCGAACCGGGTTCAAGGGTAAAGATTGCAACGTAATAGAAGTGAAACGTCTTTTGAATCAGGTCTGTTACCCGACGCGCCAGCTCATCCACATCCATCACATTAGCGACTTGCGCGCTGACCTGACGCACCAGGTTCAATTGCCGTAAGCGAAAACGCTCCACTTCCAGGCGGTGTGAGGCGAGCAAACCTACGGCGACGATATGCGCCAGCCCTTCGAGGAGATTCACTTCCTCGCGGCTAAATCGTGGACCGGCATCACGGGTGACCTGAATCACTCCCAAAATAAGGCCCTGGTCTTCAAGGGGCACGGCGACAAAGGCGCGGCCGTCCGCTTTCCGTCGTCCGCGCGGGAATACACAGGTACGTTCGCTTTGGATGGCGCAACGCATTCCTTCCAGGGGAGGTTGTGGGGGAAAAATCCGTTCTTCTTCCCAATCTGGCAAGCGGAACATGTTCTCCTGTAACCAGACCTCCACACGCCCCTCAATCAGTTGACTGGTTACAGAAATAATGCGATCGCGCTGGGCAATCAGCGAATTTTCGCTGGCCAGTTTTTCTCCCAAATTCGTAATCTGGCGCCAGTCTGCAGTGACGGGAGAACGCATCGCGGTTGCCATGCCGTTACTTCCTCCGTTTGACCATGGTCAACAGATTACCCCTCTCACCCGCAGGCTCAAAACGCACTTCATCCATCAAGCGACGCATCAAATACAGGCCCAGGCCACCGATCTGACGTTTGGACAAATCGGCCTTCAGGTCGGGCACACGAACTTTACGAGGATCGAAGGGTTTGCCCTGATCGCGCAAGACGATGACCAGAGCATTATCCCGAAACTCGCAAGAGATTTCAATCTCGCCATCGGGAATTCCCTGATAGGCGTGTTCGATCACATTCGATGCGGCTTCATCGGTAGCCAGCTGAATGGAATAGATTTCTTTTTCGTTGAAACCCGCCCGGCGGGCCTCCTCACCGACGAAATGACGAATCTCATCCAGAAATTCGAAGCGCGCCGGAAAAGTGATGCTTGGCATAGCAATTAAAAGCCGCCTCCTCTTCCGCAAACGGAGACGGCATCCTTCCTGAAAGGTTTCGTTCCTGCTTCAGCAATATCAATCATCGCGTAGTGCGGAATTCATTCCACAGCCTAAAGCGACATGAATGTCGCGCCACAAAATCTTCGCGGTTGTGATAGTTTTTCAAGAGCAATTCTATAGCGACGTCGTCACTTGGCGATGTGCGAACGCTTTGTTGCAAACACCTGGCTGTGTCACGGCGAGGCGGCCAAAAAGGCCGCCCAAGCCGTCCCCCGGATAGAGGCGGAGATTGCTTCGCCGCCTGAAAATCTATCGAGACGATTCTGTGGGGACAACTGATTGAGTTGTCCCACGCAATGACAGGGGAAAGCAGGTTGATCTTGATATGAGTGCAACAGAGCAATGCGCGATCAAAACAGATTAGAAATAACCAACCGCAGTCAGAGGATCATCAAAAGTTTTGAACAGTTCGTTAAAGCCAGCCAGTTCCAACGCTTCGCGGATGTGCTCTGGTACAGCCGCCAAAACAACCTCTCCGCGATTATAACGCCGGCAGGTGCGCTGGCAGGCCAGCAAAGCTCGAAAACCGGCGCTGGACATATATTCTAGCTCGCTCATATCTACCACGATTTTAAAGCGACCATTGCTGGTAATTGTCTCCAGTGCTTGTGCAAACTGGGGGGCAGTGGCGCTATCCACACGCCCTTTGACTGAGATCATATCACAATGCTTAAACTGCTTGGTTGTCGTTTCCATCATGCAGCTCCTCCATAAATCAGGTTGGCTAAGAGCGTGTTTTGAAATTCATGTTCCAACCACAGATGAACACAGATAAACACAGA
>JBMFPJ010000165.1:0-5053 GCA_049969175.1 Anaerolineae bacterium
GGATGATACCGCCTTGGTGCGCCGTTATATCTTGATGTTGCGTAAAAAAATCGAGGCCAATCCGGCCAATCCGGCACGGATTCTGACTGTGCGCGGCTTTGGCTACCGTTTGGGCACTGCCCCGTTGCAGTTGCCTCCCGAAGAGAGCGAAAAATAGACTTTTTCGGCAAAAAGCTCAGTTCTCCTTGCGCGAATTCGGAGTTTGTTCTGAGTGCAAGCGAAGGACGCCCTCCCAGTGACATCTGCAATCGCCTTTTCTCTATGGCTGAGGAGTTACCTCGATTTTTGGGTAAAAGTGGTGCGAGATTAATCTCGCAGTACGGTTACCGATAGAGCAGCAAAAGGACGCTCAAAACCAGGAAGGGTGCGTAAGGAATGGCCGTAAAGGCGCGATATTGCTTTCGGATAAGCATGTACAGGATGACCCCCAAACTGGCGATGCCGCCAGCCAGCATGGCAAACAACAGGCCCAGGATAATGACAGGCCAGCCCAGCAGCAATCCCACCACACCAGCCAGGTTGACATCGCCAAAGCCAAGGGCCACCTCGTCAATAGCCTGGCCGCGTCGCCGCGACATGTAGCGGGTGAACATCTCCCCCAGGGAATACAGCCCTAGCATGGAGCCAAACCCCACCGCTCCACCGAGGAGCGTGTCGCTCAACCCATGGGCGTGCCAGCCGATGCCCAATCCCAGAACCGCTCCGCTCAGGCTGACCGGATGCAGAATCAGGCGATGCTCCCAATCAATGACAAAGACAATGGCCAGGTAAATCAGCAAAAGATAAGCTGGCCCGAATCCTAAGCGCCGTGGCGGGTCAAACCACAGGTAAAATGTGCCCAAAAGCAGAAGCACCTGCGTTAGATAGGTGCGCCCGGTACGCTGCTCTCGGCAATGAGGGCAGCGGCGCAGAAGGAGATAATCGCCTGGCGATAATTTTTCGCCACAATGATGACAAACGGGCTGACTCAATTGACGGCTTCGCGGTAAAACATCTGCCAGATAATTAACCAGCCAACCGGCCATCAAACCCAAAACCAGGACAAGGAGAAGGTTCATAGCCGCAATTATATTCGATGAGTGCAAGCAGATTTCAGGTGTAAGTAAACTGTAACGTCTTGACCAATGGTATAGTTACGTAAAACCGAACTTGAGGAGAACACATGGAGAAATTTGTTATTGAAGGTGGCATTCCCCTCAGAGGAGAAGTTACCCCCTCCGGCAATAAAAATGCGGCGCTGCCTCTGTTGGCTGCCTGTCTGTTGACTGATCAACCGGTAACCTTGCACAACGTTCCCCAAATTCGCGACGTGCACGATATGCGCCGGCTGATCGAAAGCCTGGGAGCGACCGTCGAAGAGCTCTCTCCCCATTCCTGGCGCATTACCGCGGCGAACTTGCAGCCGGCCAGCCTCGACCCCGATCTGTGCCGCCGCATTCGCGCTTCGATTTTGCTTGCCGGCCCGATGACCGCCCGTAGCGGCGGCCTACGCCTGCCGCCGCCGGGAGGAGATGTCATCGGCCGCCGGCGCCTGGATACGCACATCCTGGCGTTGCGCGGCCTGGGAGCCGAAGTGACTTACGACCGAATGTTTGAATTCCGCGCCAATGGGTTGCAGGGTGCCGATATTTTGCTAGATGAAGCCAGTGTCACCGCCACCGAAAATGCCATCATGGCTGCAGTCACTGCGCGAGGGAAAACGGTGATTCACAACGCCGCTTCCGAGCCGCATGTGCAGGAGCTTTGTCATTTTCTCAACAGCCTGGGCGCGCGCATTTCGGATATTGGCTCGAATACCCTTCACATCGAAGGTGTGCCCCATCTTGGTGGTGGTGAATACACCATCGGCCCGGATTACCTGGAAGTGATTTCTTTCGTCGGCGCCGCCGCGGTGACCAGAGGGGAGATCCGCATCCGTAACGCCGGAGTCAAATATCTGAAGATGATCGCTCATGTCTTCGAGCGTCTTGGCGTCAAAATGGAAATGCAAGGCGATGACTTGTTCGTCCCGGCCGAACAAAGCCGCATCATCCTCTCGGACCTCGATGGGGCTGTGCCCGAAATCAAAACCAACGTCTGGCCGGCTTTCCCCACCGACCTGATCAGCATTGCTATCACCGTGGCCACCCAAATGTCCGGCTCGGTCTTGTTCCACGATTGGATGTTCTCCGGGCGCATGTACTTTACCGACAAACTGGTAGGCATGGGAGCGCGCATCATTTTGTGTGATCCCTACCGCTGCCTGGTGCAAGGACCGACGCAATTGTACGGCGAAAAACTCGAAAGCCCCGATATTCGCGCTGGCATGGCCTTGCTGCTAGCTGCCCTGGCAGCCCAAGGGAAATCCACCATCCGTAATATTGGTCAGATCGAACGCGGCTACGAAAACGTGGATCAAAAATTGCGCTCGCTAGGAGCTCATATCGAGAGAGTTTCGGAGTAACTCCTGGGAACACAAAACACCCCGTGGTTTTTTATGACCACGGGATGTTTTGTGTTCATCTCTCAGAGAGCGTTTTGAAATTCATGTTCCAACCACAGATGAACACAGATAAATTGGATTTACAAGGTAATTTCATCCCGTTTTCTTCAGAATCAGAGTTCACCCCTGTTCATCTATGGTAAATCCCGATGTATAAAACACGCTCTCAGGGCTTACGGTGGATTCAGGATGATGTTGGTATCCCGGATGATCAGCGTCCATTGATCGCTGTTGTTCATGCAATAGCCGCCGCCGCTGACTGTTTTCGGATTTTTGCCGTTAATCCAGGCATACGCCGAGTAACAGCCTTGCGGCAGCTCAACGGTGATCGAATTCCCTTTGCCGATATTCGAGAGGCCACGGTAACCACATTCGCCAAAGGGCGTCTGATTCAGGTAAAGCGACAGGTTAATCGGCCCGCTGCTGTTGTTTTCGATTTTGAGCGTGGTGGTCGGTCCGGCTGCGTTGGCCGGTAGAGGCTTGTTACAGGGGTCGTTTCCCCCCCCACCACTGACTGGCGGAGTGGTCGGCGCCAGAGTGGGCACCGAGGACGTGGGCAGGGGGGTTGGCGTATCTGTCGGAATAGGTGTCGGGGTAGGTGTATCCGTCGGAGGAATGGGGGTAGCCGTGGGGATGGCTGCCTGGGTCATCGCTACCATGGTGAGCGCTGCAGCCACTGCCGTATTCTGCACATCTGCCGGGTTGACAGTGGGAGTGGCCTGCGGTCCACAGGCTGCCAGTAAGGCCGCCGCGACCAGAAGAAAAATCGTCAGTTTCCTCATACCAATTCTCCAATACAATGCTAGTGAAGCGTTATTTTATCGCGATAGAGCGTAATTGCAAGATCCTGCTCTCTGCTCAAATGGAAATTTCCCATCATTTGCCGTCCACCCACCCAGGCCACATAATGGCAGTTACCTGCCGGAACCTGGAGCGAAACAAAGCCAGTGCGCGGCACAGGGTATTCCTGAATGCTCACCTGTCCCGTGATAGCTGTGCATTGAAGCGAAATGTACGCCTCTGCTCGTGCCTTATTTTTCAAAGTGACATAGCCGAAAGGCACAGAGGGGGGAAGGGTGCCATACAAACGCGGGTAAAGCGTAACCGTTGCCGTAGCTGTACCTGTCACTGGTGACAGCGTAACGGTCGCAGTGGGCGTGGGAGTCAACGCCACTGTGGCTGTTTCAGTGGGGAGGGGAGTATTACTTGGCAACGGAACGGCCGTGGCTGTTTCCGTTGGCTGGATGGCAACCGTGGCGGTTTCGAGTGGGGGAGTCGTGGCAGGCAACGTAAAAGTAGGCGCCGGGCCAGGAGGCTGAGGTTGTAATATGAAAGGCATACAACCACTCAAGATCATACCCATTCCCAGCAGGGTCCCTATCCATTTTTGCATGTACCCGGCTCCTGAAAGGTACAAATTAAAGCTACGCAGTTGCAACCAGGATCAATCTCTTGCGGAGACCTTGTCTCGTGCCCTGCGTAACGATGGAAAACTAATTCTGGCTTACAATTTCCAGAAACTGCGCAACGATGTCGCGCAACATACGTTCGGGCAGCGCCCCTACCTGCCGATGAACAACTTTCCCATTGGCGATGAACAGCATGGTCGGAATACCCTGAATGCCGTATTTCATCATCCATTCGGGATTTTCATCGGTGTTGACTTTCGCTACGAGTAGCTTGCCCTCGTACTCCTTGGCCAGTTTTTCGAGCGTAGGCGCAACCATTTTGCAGGGTCCACACCATGGCGCCCAAAAATCTACGATCACTGGAATAGGAGATTGCAGCACGACCTTTTCGAAGGCGGCATCGGTAACGTTAATTGGTTCACCAGGCATACTTATACTTCCTTTTTGAAAAATTAAATTTTGGGGATAACTTGTCCCACAATATTTTTAGAGTATATCACGAATCACATCCTTACCCCATGATATAATCACCCCCCATGACTGACTTGCTCTCTCGCTGGCGGGACGGACTTTCCAAAACCAGCAAAGCCGCTTTTGGCCGTCTTGCCAATCTACTCGGTGCCACCGAAATCACGGCTGAAACCTGGGATGCTCTCGAAGCGCTCCTGATTCAAGCCGATCTCGGCCTGGAAACCAGCGCTGAGATTCTGGATTCACTCAAGCGCAGCGCGCGCACCCAGGGCCTGACGCGCGCTCATGAACTTTACCAGGCCCTTCGTGCCGAACTCCGCGCCCGTCTCGATGCGCCCCCGACCCTGATCTGGTCCGCGCACCCGAACGTGATCCTCGTCGTTGGCGTCAACGGTTCCGGCAAGACGACGACCATCGCTAAACTGGGTCAACGCTTCCGGGCTGAGGGCCAGACGGTGCTCTTCGGCGCCGCCGACACCTTTCGCGCCGCGGCGGTTGATCAACTCCAGGTCTGGGGCGAGCGGCTGGGAGTCGAGGTGATTAGCGGCGCTCCAGAAAGCGACCCGGGCGCGGTAGCATTCAACGCCGTTCAGGCAGGCATCGCCCGGGGCGTGGATTTTGTTATCGTGGATACTGCCGGCCGCCTGCACACCCGATACAACCTGATGGAAGAATTGAAGAAAGTCCACCG
>JBMFPJ010000166.1:0-5042 GCA_049969175.1 Anaerolineae bacterium
GCTTGCTCGGCTGGGGTTCACCTTGTTGGGGGCCTTCTTCGGCCTCATCATCCAGTTTTAAGTTTTTTTTTCCTGCGGTGTATCGGGGGAGGCGGGTTGACTTTCCTCCGACTCTTCGGGCAGCGATTGCCCTGCCAGTTGCTCGATGCGCTCCTGCAGTTGCTCGGTGGTCATTTCGGCTTGCTGGAACGGAGTGCGCTTGATGCGATGTGGCAGAGCCAGCTCGGCAGCCAGGGCAATATCGTGATCGTTGATCTTCCTGCGCCCCTCAAAGGCTGCCTGGGCGCGCGCCGCCTTCAGGATGACCAGGTCAGCGCGGTGCCCGTCCACGTTGAGTGAGGCGGTGAGGGCGGCAATGGAGAGTAGATCGCGGCTGGTATAGGTGACGTGTTCTACCAGCTCCCGCGCTTGAGCGATGCGCTTCGACAATTCCTCTTCGTGCTGGAGCCATTCGCGCCGGAAGGCTTCCGGATCGCGCTCGAAGGCCAGGTTGCGTTCCATGATCAGGACGCGTTCGCGCGGGTCGCGGATGCCGGTGATGTCCACCGAAAGGGCGAAGCGATCCAGCAGCTGCGGGCGCAGCTCCCCTTCCTCCGGGTTCATCGTGCCGACCAGGATGAAGCGGGCCGGATGGGCAAAGGAGATGCCCTCCCGCTCGACGGTGTTCACGCCCATCGCCGCCGAATCCAGCAACACATCCACGACGTGATCATCGAGCAGATTGACCTCGTCAATATAGAGCAGACCGCGATTGGCGGCAGCCAATACACCCGGTTCAAAGCGCCGTTCCCCTTTTTGAATGGCCTGCTCAATATCCAGTGTGCCTACCACCCGATCTTCTGTGGCTGAGACCGGTAAGTTGACGAACGGTGTGGCCCGCTCCGTGACGGGCAACTTTTCACCCAAAGCCGCGCGCTCTTTACATTCGGTACACCAGGTGGCCGGACGGTCTGGATCGCAGCCGAAGCGGCAATCTTGTACCACTTTGACGCGGGGCAACAGGGCGGCCAGTGCACGCGCCGCCGTAGATTTGGCCGTGCCGCGTTCCCCGCGGATCAACACTCCGCCAATGCGGGTATCTACGGCATTGAGAATCAGAGCGCGCTTCATGCGCTCCTGTCCAACGATTGCAGTGAATGGATAAATTGTAGGCATAGTTACTCCCGAAACGATTATAACTCACCCCGTGATAATAACAAGGGAAAGACAAAAAGTTTTCAAATGCAGGGTTGCCAACTTCCTCATTCGCCTGTATAATCCACTTCACATTTTCTTTTTTGGAGTCAGCCTGTGATGGATCAAGATAAGACCCTGCCTGTGCAGGGGGAGGTAGAAGAACACCCGCAGGGAGACCAAGTTACGAATAATAACCAAACGATGGAATCCTTGCTCGCGAGCGAATCCCTGAGCGTAGATTTGCCTCAGACCGGCGAAATTCGCAAGGGAATGATTGCCAGTATCGGCCCAAACCAGATTCTGGTAAGCATTGGCGCCAAATCCGAAGGCGTCGTTTCTGGGCGGGAGCTGGAACAGCTCACCCCTGAAGAGCGTTCCGCCTTACAAGTCGGGCAGGAAATTGACGTTTATGTGGTCAATCCCGAAGACGCCAATGGCAATGTTGTCCTTTCGCTCAAGCGTGCCCAGGAACAAATTTCTTGGGAAAATGTGGAAAAAATGATCGCCGACCAGACGGTCATTGAGAGCAAGATCATTGGCTTTAATAAAGGCGGCCTGATCGTCCCTGTTGGCAGCCTACGAGGCTTTGTCCCTGCATCTCAAATCAGCCCGTTGCGCCGCTCTCAAGCCGTAGGCGAGACCCCAGAGCAACGCTGGCAAAAAATGATTGGCGAACCCATTTCTGTTCGCATCATCGAAGTAGATCGCGAACGCCGTCGCTTGATCCTCTCTGAACGCTCCACCAGTAGCGAAACGCGTTCTTCCATCAAAGAACGTGTCATCAACGAACTTCAGGAAGGCGAAGTGTACACTGGCCGTGTCACCAGCCTGGCCGATTTTGGTGCCTTCGTCAACATCAATGGCGCCGATGGCCTGGTTCACCTTTCTGAACTCTCCTGGGAGCACATTCAACATCCCCGCGAGGTGCTCGAAGTTGGGCAAGAAGTCAAGGTCAAAGTCATCAGCATTGACCGCGAAAAGAAGCGCATCGGTCTTTCCATCCGTGCTCTCAGCGAAGACCCGTGGAAAAAGCGCATCGAAAAATTCAGCGTCGGTCAGCTGGTAGAAGGTGTGATCACCCGCCTGACCAAATTTGGCGCTTTTGCCCGCCTGGAAGGTGACATCGAAGGCCTGATTCACATCTCCGAAATTAGCGAAAACCGCATCGAGCACCCCAAAGAAGTCCTCAAAGAAGGCGATGTCGTTGCTCTGCGTGTTATTCGTATTGACCCCGAACAGCATCGCATCGGCTTGAGCCTGCGCAAAGTCGACTCAGCTGCCTACGCCGACAAAGACTTCAAAATGCTCACTGAAGAATTCCGCCAAGAGATCGAATCCTCGCCCAATGAGGCGCAGGATGAGACCGAAGCCTGATGCCCAAAGAGCGCACCCCTCCGGTGCGCTCTTCTCTCATCCCCTATGCCACTCCTTGTTGATGCACACGCCGATCTGGCCTGGAACATCTTGAGCTTTGGTCGCGATTACACCCGTGCCGCCCACGAAACCCGTCGCCTCGAGGTGGGTTCGCCCGTTATCGCCCAAAATGGCGATACCCTCCTCGGCTGGCCCGACTATCAGCGCGGCCAGGTCGTCCTGGTCTTTTCCACCCTCTTCGCCACACCCGCCCGCCTGAAGCAGGAATGGGAAAAACTGGTTTATTCCACCTTCGATGAAGCCCATCGCCTCTACCGCGACCAGATTCTGACTTACCACCGACTGGTCGAATCTCACTCCGAACATTTTCGCCTCATCCGCTCGCGGCCGGACCTCGACCTGCTCCTCGGCCACTGGCAGACTCCTGCCGAGGAGGGTCATCCCGTTGGCCTCCTCGTGTTGATGGAAGGGGGAGAGGCCATCCGCACCCTGGATGAGTTAGAAGAATGGTACGACCTGGGCGTACGCCTGATTGGCCCGGCCTGGGCAGGCACCCGTTACTGCGGTGGAACCAAAGAGCCTGGCCCAATCACTGATGACGGCCGTCGTTTACTGGCGGCAATGGCCGATTACAACTTCATCCTTGATCTCAGTCACATGGATGAACGCGCTGCTTTACAGGCACTGGACACCTACGCGGGGCCGGTGGTCGCCACCCATGGGAATTGTCTGGCTCTATTGCCCGGCTACCCGACCAACCGTCAGTTGAGCGATGCGGTATTGCGTGGCCTGATTGAACGAGATGGCGTGGTAGGCGTCGTTCCCTTCAATGCTTTTCTCAAACCCGGCTGGAAGCGCGAAAGCAATCGACGCGAAGAAGTTCATCTGACCGACCTGGTGGCTCACATCGATCATATTTGCCAGCTGGCTGGGGATTCTCTCCATGTTGGCATTGGCTCCGATTTCGATGGCGGCTTTGGTGTCCAATCGGTTCCTCCCGAAATTGATACTGTTGCCGATTTGCAAAAACTGGCCCCTCTTCTCCTTGAGCGGGGATATAATGAAGAAGACATTACAAATATTTTCAGCGGCAACTGGTTAGACCGTCTGCAAAGGCATTTGCCTGTTTCATGACCGTTCAAAATGTGTCTGCGGCCATTCCTGTTGAAACGCGTCCCGAATCTGCGTCTCGCGCTCGGATTCGCTTTGGACTGATTCTCACCCTTTTCGGTCTGTTCGTGTTTATCGTGGGCGCCAAGCCCAACTGGTTCGGCTGGGATCGCAGCCCGGTTGTTGGCTTTGTTCAGATTTCCGTCTTTTTAGTCGGCCTGGGGATCATTTGCCTGGGAGGTTACATCACCCTGCTGCCTTTGTGGAAAGGACGCCAGCGCTCGATTGCTGCCGATATCGGCCTGCGTCTGGTCAGTACCGGTTATGTGGTAGCGGTTTTCGCCGGCATGGCGGATGTCTTTGGGATGGGATCGCAGCCCCTCCCCCAAATCCCTTACTTTGGCCCCTGGCAGGCAGCCGGCGTGTTGATCGGCCAGGGAGTCATCGCCCTGGGATTCCTGTTGCTGATCCCATATCACCCTGTTCTTGAATGATAATTTTTGCCTCCAGGCGGGGCAAGGTGGAAGCCTAAAAATCTGATGAACCACCAGTTTATGTACAACAGACGACGGCCCAGGTTGAGAATTGGTCCCGAATCAAAAACATGGCTCATTCCTTTTGGAACGAGCCATGCTGTGTGCCCCCATGGAGATTCGAACTCCAGTTTTGGCCTTGAAAGGGCCGCGTCCTGGTCCACTAGACGATGGGGGCTAATTTGAGCGGGCGGATTGTATCATTGCCCACTCAAGGCGTCAAGAATTTTGACAGCCAATTTTCAAGATTTAAGTAAGGTTCCCTTCTCTTTTGTATCGGATTTCACGAATTTACCCAACTTTCGGCATATGACCCGGATCCGCTTTGGAGATCGCTTCGCCGCGCTTCAGGTAGCTCGCAATGAGAAGTGTTGAGCAGGTGACACTTTCTCCAAGAAAAACCCGTGATATTCGCGCCATTCGCACAGATTTGGCGATAAATGATTATTCCGCTATGAGAATATGGGTCAAAATCGTTGCACCAGAGCCGCCGATGTTTTGGGCCATGCCAATTCGGGCACGATCTACTTGAGTTTTGCCACATTCGCCGCGCAGCTGTTGTACCACTTCGACGATCTGGTACATGCCTGTGGCTCCGACGGGGTGGCCGCGTGCTTTGAGGCCGCCGCGCGTGCAAATGGGCACCTGTCCTTGCGGGGTGATTTCGTTTTCCAGCGCCAGGCGTGGTCCCTGGCCGCGCTCGGCAAAACCGCAAGCCTCCAGAGAAAGAGCAGCCATGATTGTGAAGGCGTCGTGGAGCTCAAAGACATCAATATCTTTGGCCTCTACCCCGGCCATTTGGTAAGCCCGTTTGGCCGATTCGTAAGCGGCACGCAAAAAGAGTGGATC
>JBMFPJ010000167.1:0-5024 GCA_049969175.1 Anaerolineae bacterium
CTCGTGCACCGTTCCATCGCCCCCCATGGCGACGATCAGGTCATATCCCTGTTCAGCAGCCTGACGGGCCAGTTCGGTGGCGTGGGTGGGGTAAACTGTCCCGCTCCAATCTGCATGGCCAAATTCTTCGATGATCGGACGCAGATCCGCGGCCACCTGCCAGGCATGGCCCATATCAGCCATGGGGTTCAAAATTAATTTCACTTTGTGGGGCATGATCCCTCCAGGGCAGAGTTTGTGAGTAGGGGCAATCATAACGCATTTCACTAACCCCGCAAAATAAAAGCCGTGATATTCGTCATGGTGAGGGGCGTTCTCCTACACTGTGCCGCAGGCACACGTGTGCAATAGCATCCCCTTTGGGGACGAAGCAATCTCCCCAATGCCAGATTTACTCGTTGGAACAGGAGATGGCTTCCCCCACGCTGCGCTTGGGGTAGGCGCTTCGCTCGCAATGACATTTGCAGTCGTTTTTTCTCTATGGCTGAACAGTTACGGAATGCCAATAATTGAACCTTCCCATTCGGGCGGCGTATTTTTGTACAGGGAATGATTACGCATATCTTCCACGACGATGATCTCTCGGCGCATGACGACAGCCTGAGTCAGGCCATCGGGTCGCGGCGGAGCGATCGGCTTGTTACGTTCGCCGGTATGATCCAGGGCGGCACCAAATTCCAGCCGCCCGTTGGAATAGAGAAAAATGTGAGCAGCGCGCGCATTTTCCACGAGGTGCATTGCCTCACCGACAACGGCATCGAGCACAACCGCCAGGTCCAGGCTGGAGGTCAGGTTGAGGCTTAGCTTCCGGAGGGCGTTCAGCTCATCGGATTGTTGCTTGAAGAGACGTAAGAGGATATAAAAGACTGCAGATTCGCTGATTTCCACCCGTTTATTCTCTGTGACTCGATTTTAGACCGGGACACCGGAATTCTCATCCCTGATCAGCCGATCAATCCACAGAAGAAGAGCCTCCCGTTCTCCTGGCGATAGATTGGCTTCCTCTGCAATAACCTGCCGCGTTTGCGTCAAAACTTCCATCCGCTTATCGAAATATTCCATAAAATGATACCCATAGAGCAAATCTAACACCGATTGTCTGTGAACACAATCACACTTTTGTTAGGGGTGGCGGTGGCCCCCTTTATTATTATAAGTCCATTAAGGTGTGTTAGAATGACCACAGATGACCGAGTAACCTGGTTTGTTGCCATATTTTCTTCAGGAGCGTCTCGTGTTGCCAAACCTTCCTCCTGCCACGCCGCTTCGCCCCCGTTTGCGCGGCATCCTGATCGGTGCCTCGAGCGGAATCGGTGCAGCACTGGCCCGCCGCTTGGCGGACGAGGGCTACACCCTGGCGTTGCTCAGCCGGCGCAGCGACCTTCTTCAGGCCCTTTGCAGCGAAATCAACCAGAAACAGGGCGAAACGCGCGCTGTCCCTTACCATCATGATGTGACCGACTACGCCGCCGTCCCTGCGCTGCTGCGCCAAATCGTCGCTGACCTCGGCGGGCTGGACCTGGTCATTTACCTGGCCGGCGTCAACTATCCCCCCGGCCTGAAGAACTATAACTTTGAAACCGACCGCACCATGATGGAAGTGAACACCCTGGGTGCCATGGCCTGGCTGAATCCCATAGCCGCCATGTTCCAAAACGCCGGGCAGGGACAAATTGTCGGCATTTCCTCCGTTGCTGGTGACCGCGGACGGGTGGGCAACCCCGCTTATCACGCCTCCAAAGCCGCCCTCACCACTTACCTTGAGTCGCTACGCAATCGCCTCAGCCGATACGGCGTGCATGTACTCACCGCTAAACCGGGATTCGTCAAAACAGAGATGCTCAAAGCTGCACAAGGAGCCACTCCCTTTGCCATCCCGCCCGAACGCGCCGCAAACGAAATCTGGCAGGCCATACGCACACGCAAACAGGTCGTTTACACCCCGGCCCTCTGGCGCTGGATCATGCTCACCATTCAACACACCCCCTCCTTCATCTTCCGACGGCTGACCATTTAGCCGCAACTCCAAACCCATTTGAAACTATGAATATTGAAACCCTCCACACCACCTTCACCATTCTCGAAAACTTCGGCCACTCGCTGAAGAGTGGGTGTTATTTCCTCACCCCCAAAAACAACGACGAAATCTACCAGGCGTTCCAGCTGGCCAAAAAAACCGGCCTGACAGTCACCGCTCGCGGCGCCGGCAAAAGCTATAACGACGCATCACTCAATGGCGGTGGGATCGTGCTCGACCTGCGGGGGATGAACCGCATCCTCGAATGGGATCCGGCCTCCGGTCGGGTACGCTGCGAACCGGGCGTAACCCTGGAGCAACTGTGGCAAAAAGTCCTGCCCGATGGCTGGTGGCCGCCGGTCGTCTCCGGCACCATGACCACCACTCTAGGCGGTTGCCTGGCTGCCAACATCCACGGCAAAAACAACTTCCGCATGGGTCCCATCGGTGAACACGTACAGCAGTTCACCGCCATTCTGCCCACCGGCGCCGAGATCACCTGCTCGCCGCAAAAAAATGCCGACCTGTTCTACGCCATGATCGGCGGCTTCGGCATGTTGGGCATCTTCACCTCCATCACCCTGCAAATGAAACGCGTTCATTCCGGACTGCTGGAAGTGCACGCCTGGCCCTCCCACACCCTGCAAGAACACCTGCAATTGCTCGAAGAAGGCGCCCCTCATTACGATTACATCGTCGGTTGGCTTGACTGCCTGACCATCGGCCATGGGCAAATCCATGCCGCCAACTACCTGCAAGAAGGCGAAGACCCCGAAGCCGCCACGACTCTGCAACTTAGCTACCAGCAGCTTCCCAGCCGTCTGTTTGGCGTGCTCCCGAAAAGCCTGCTCCCTTACCTCATGATGCCCTTCATGAACAACCTGGGTGTGTGGGGCGTGAACACGGCCAAATACCTGGTCAGTTTGCGCCGGCACACCTTCTATCAGAGCCACGCCGCCTTTCATTTTCTCCTGGATTACATCCCCCGCTGGGAATTCGCCTACGGAAGCGGCGGACTCATCCAATACCAGTCCTTCCTGCCCAAAGAAACAGCGCTTCCAGCCTGGACTGAGCTACTGTACCTGGCCAAAAAGCGGAATCTCCCCCCTTACCTGGGCGTCACCAAACGACACCGCCCCGACGCCTTCCTGCTCACCCATGCCGTGGATGGCTTTTCCCTGGCCCTCGACTTCAAAGTGACCGCGGCGAAACGAGCCGCCCTCGCCGACCTGCTCCAGGAGTTCGACCAGATCGTCCTGGCCCACGGTGGGCGCTTCTACTTTGCCAAAAACAGCGAAACCACCGCCGAGACTGCCCGCAAATTCTACGGCGAAGAGACCATCGAGCGCTTCCGTAAATTGAAAAAACGCTGTGACCCCAACAACCTGCTAGAATCGGACCTCTATCGCCGCATCTTTGGCCCGCTGTGATACCTCTCTCGCCGGCAACCTGAAAAAAGATGTCATGGATACATTAGAAATTTTAGACCTGGGTTTAATCGAATACCAACGCGCCTGGGATTTACAGGAAACCTTCGCCGCCGAAATTGCCGCCGGCCAACGCCCGCCCACTCTGCTGCTCCTCGAACACCCGCACACCTTCACCTTCGGTCGGCGCGGCCATGTGGAAAACCTGCTATGGAGCGAAGCCGAATTGGAACAGCGCGGCGTGAAAGTGTACTGGGTAGATCGCGGTGGCGATGTGACCTATCACGGCCCGGGGCAGCTGGTCGGCTACCCCCTGCTCCCGCTGGGCACGCCCGATCTCACCCAAAAAGAACCCGGCGGGCACCTCCCCCAGGCCGATTACGTTGGCTACATCCGCAAATTGGAGAAAACGCTCATCGTGGCATTGGCACGTCTTGGCCTGGCCACCGGCCAGCGGCCCGGCAAAAGCGGGGTATGGATTCAGGCCGACGTCTATTCGCGCTGCCCGCGCTGTCGCCCCGAAGATCGCACCAAACCAGCCAAAATCGCCGCTATCGGCGTCAAAGTGGATAGCCGCGGCATCAGCTGTCATGGCTTTGCGCTCAACATCAACCCCGATATGACCTACTGGGAGGGCATCATCGCCTGCGGCCTGGTTGGTGAACCGGTCGCCAGCCTGGCTGAGCTGCTTTCCCCCGTGCCCACCATGGAGCAGATCAAACAGCACGTCGCCACCGCTTTTTGCGAGGTCTTCGGCTACCCCGTATCCCCCATCCATTCCCTGGCCTGAATCGCCGTTCTCCGCCCAGGCACGGCCAAAGAATGCAGGCAGCCATTCGATGGTCAAAACATCTGAAAACATACAAAAGCCACCTTCACCCGACGTCACTTTTTACGCTTGTTTGAACTCATATCCTGACTGCAGAATTCCACAATTGACTCGCTTTGTTGCAAACCCCTGGCTGTGTCACTGCGAGGTGGCCAAAAAAGCCGCCGAAGCCATCCCCCGGATGTGCGCGGAGAGGGCTTCGCCGCCTGAAAATGAACGATTCTGTGGGACAACTCAATGAGCTGTCCCACGCAATGACCGCGGAAAGCAGGTTGATCTCGATAATTGCAACAGAGCACAATTGACTTTTTATCTCGAACCCGCTACACTAAACAAAATTCGAGCGATATTTTCGGAGGAGAAAGAATGGCTCAATTTCAATTTGTGATGCGTTCCGGCCCCACGCCTGGCGCCACATTCCCCCTTGAAGGCGATCAAATTACCATCGGGCGCGACCCGGCCAACACGGTGAACATTAACGACGCCGAAGTGTCTTGCCGTCATGCACGCCTGACCTTCCAGGGGGGCAAATACGTGCTGGAAGACCTGGGATCTACCAATGGCACCTTCGTCAACGGACAGCGCCTGGCCGGTCCCGATGTACTCAAAGCCGGGGATGTCGTCTCGCTGGGCGAGCAAATTATCCTCATGTTCGACGCCATCATGCTCGACCCCGGGGCAACGGTCGTCTCCCCGCGGCGGGTGGGTCAACCGGCCCCATCGCTACCAGCGACACCCCCCGCCCCCGCCC
>JBMFPJ010000168.1:0-5017 GCA_049969175.1 Anaerolineae bacterium
TGCGCCCGGCGACCATGGCGGTGACCACCAGATCGGGCCCGGTGACACAGTCACCACCAGCAAAGACGCCTTCGCGGGTCGTTTTGCCGGTCTCGCGATCGACGATCTTAATCAGGCCCCAGTTGTGGGTTTCCAGGCCGGGGGTGGTTTCGCCCAGGGTGGGATCGGGCCAGTAGCCGATGGCCAGAATGGCCGTATCGCAGGCGATGCTGAAGTTGGAACCTTCTACCGGCACAGGTTTGCGGCGGCCTTTGGCATCTGGTTCGCCCAATTTCATTTCAATGCACTCGACGGCGGCCAGATGACCATCGGCGCCGGCAATGAATTTGACCGGTTGGGTGAGGAAACGGTATTTGGCGCCTTCTTCGCGGGCCATGTTGCGGTCTTTCTTGCCGCCGGGCATTTCGCTTTCGGTGCGACGATAGAGACAGGTGACTTCCTCCGCACCCAGGCGCAGGGCGGTACGCAAGCAGTCGGAAGCGGTGTCGCCGCCGCCGATGACTACCACCCGCTTGCCAATTTGCAAGGGTTGGCGCTTGTCGGGCGGGAGCAGGTCGGGGTCCACATTGGCGCGGATGAGGAAATCGGTGGCTTCGTACACACCAGGCAGGTTGGTACCGGGGGTATCTTCCATTTTGGCATCCACTTCCGAGCCAACCCCGATGAAGACCGCGTCGAAGCCTTCGGCGAAGAGATCGTCAATGGTTTTATCCTTGCCGATGTAGGTATTTGGGACGAATTTGACGCCAGCGCGTTCGAATTCTTCCCATTTTTCGAACCAGACTTTCTTGGGGAGTTTGAAATTGGGAATGCCGTAAACGAGCAGGCCGCCCGGCGCCGGTTTGGCATCGAAGATGGTGACTTGGTGGCCTTTTTGAATCAACTGCTCGGCACAGGCCAGACCGGCAGGGCCAGCCCCGACAACGGCGACTTTCTTGCCACTCGGCGCGCCCACCGGGATGACATACCCCAGGTTTTGACGTTCGTAATCCACCACGAAGGCTTTCAGCGCCCCGGTCAAAACAGGTTGATGGTGCTTGTTTAGCACGCAGGATCCCTGGCAAAGTTGCTCGTGCGGGCATACCCGACCGCAGATCTCTGGCAGGGAACTGGTCTGATGGTAAAGCTGGGCCGCCTCAGCAAAGCGTCCCTGCTCGATCAACCACATGGCGGATGGAATGTCATTGTGCGGTGGGCAGGCCAGCATACACGGGGCTGGATCCGGGCAGTGGATGCAGCGCGCCGCCTCTACCATGGCCCGTTCTGGCGTAAACGAGATGACTACATCTTCAAAATCACAGGTACGTTCTTCAGGAGGACGCAAGTCCAGGTCAAAAAAGGGGCGATTGGCTCGTTCTTTCCGATCTATTGCTAAAAATTCGCTGGGGACAGCCTGCATACAGCCTCCAAGAGGATGAGTCGATTGCTTCTGATAAGATTGCTCTTGAAAAACTATCACAACGATGAAGATTTTGTGGCGCGACATTCATGTCGCTTTAGGTTGCAGAATGAATTCGGCGTTACGATGATACCTAAACCCTTTTCATGGACACAGGCTCTAATGTCACCTATGCGGACGACAATCGTCACAATTTTGGAGCGTGTGAATTTCCTGGCTCCAGATTTTTGAAACTTAATAGCAGCCTGTGCGTACCTTGAATGCAGGCGTTAAATGGTTGGCTACGGAACATCTGTGAAGTGCAGTACAATTTTCAACGATGATGGTAATAAACGATGATCGCTCTCTGATTGACCAGGCGCGCCGCGGCAACGTGGTTGCCTTCGAAGCGCTAATCGAGCGCTATACGCCAGCGCTTTTTCGCGTGGTGCGTCGCATGATCACAGATACCTCCGAAGCTGAAGCCATTGTCCAGGAAACTTTTTTCAGGTTATGGAATCATCTGGAACGCTATCAGGGGGAACGCCCCTTGTTGCCTTACTTGGTGACGATTGCCGCTAACCTGGCCCGTGACCAGTGGCGCCGGGATCAACACTTTGACCCGGATGGCGATGATACCCTGGACGAGTTGATGTCCGCCGATGAGATGGATCCGCTGGAGCGATTGGAAGAACAGGATGCCCTGCTGGCGCTGGTCAGGGCTGTCGAAAAATTGCCTGCCCATTATCGCACGGTCATTGCTTTGCGCTATGATGCCGCCTTGAGTTATGAAGAAATTGCTGCTGCCATGAAAATTCCGCTCAATACCGTACGCACGTATCTCTATCGTGCCAAAACCATCCTGCGTCAACTACTTTTGGAGGAAGATTATGCGCTGCTTGGATGATCTCCTGATGCGTTTGCCCTGTGAGCCGGCCTCACCCGACCTGGCAAAGCGGATCTGCTTGCACCTGCGGGCCCGCCTCCGCCCTCGATTTTTGCCCTTCTTGAGCGAAGAGCAGATGCGACGTTTGGCCTGGGGGTTGGATGCATTCAGCCTGTTGTTGCTGCTAGCCCTGAGCCTGGAGGTGGCGGGCGGCGAGTCGCTGCGGGACTTTGGGGCCTGGTTGCAAGCCTCGGCGGCGGAGGTGGCCCGTTGGGGGGGGGCCTTGCTGGCTGCCGATTGGAGCTTCCTCCGTGATTTATGGAATGGCTTGCAGGCCTGGAGCGTAACGGCGCTACCGCTGGCGCTTTCCATCCTTGCGCTGGGCATTTTCTTGATGGTTGTTTCAAATCTTTCAGAAGAATTTTCGTAAAGGAGTAACAATGTCTCGCCGTGCCTGGTTTACCTTATTTGGCTTGTTTGTATTGAGCCTGATTGTTGCCTCCCTGCTTGCCTGGGGAGTGAACATTTGGGGAAAATCTGCCGGGATGATGCGCCCCGGCTTTGGCCTGCCCTGGCCAGATCGCAGCTTTGCGCCCGATTCTCGCTTTGGCTTTCATCATCCCTTCTTCCTGACCCGTTTTTCTCCCTTCTGGGTGCTGGGACGCGTGCTGGCTTCGGAAGTTTTCCTCTTCCTGGTCGGTATGCTGGGGCTGATGTTTTTTCCTCGGCGATTGCACACGATTTTTGGCGCGCTTAGCCGCCCTGGCAAAGGAATGAGCCTGTTTGGTTTCGGTTTCCTGGCTGGATTGTTGATGTTTTTGCTTTCTATCCTTGCCGCCTTTTCTTTCATCGGGCTGATTTTCTTGCCGCTGATGGGCTTACTGATGATCCTGGCAGGTGCGTTTGGCCTGTTGGGGGTTACCTGGCGCCTGGGGGTGGCGCTGCGTGATCTTTTTGGTATCGCCGACCGCGAGCCAGTGCTGGAGATGGCCCTGGGAACGTTGACCATTTTTACTCTGGGGAGTATTCCTTTCCTGGGGTGGTTGGCGCTGTTCCTTTTAGGAGTTTGGGGAGTAGGTGCAGCCATAGCAACTCGTCTGGGTACTTATGAAGGCCAGGCAGAACAAATCGAAGCATAAGGAGGTTTTGAACATGAATGCAGTTTTAAATTGGTGGAAGCGCCACCTGGGGGCCGTGATCGTTGTTCTGGTCGTAGTGGGCGCGCTGGTGTTTTTCTTCGTCTCGCGCTCCAATGCCAGACAGCAGACGGCTTATCAAACCGTCAAAGTCGAACGCGGTAACCTGGTTGCTACGGTGGGTGCGACCGGTACGGTGCGTGCTCGCCAGAGCGCAGTGCTCGTCTGGCAGACGAGCGGCACGGTGGAAGATGTGCTGGTCAAGGTTGGAGATCGCGTCTCGGCGGATCAGGTGCTGGCCACGCTCCAGAAAACTTCTCTGCCGCAGTCGATCATCCTTGCCGAAGCCGATTTGGAAAATGCCAAACGCTCGCTGGATGATTTGTTGAATTCCAAGACGCCAGCGGCTCAGGCCTGGATCGCCGTGCGAAATGCTCAGGATGCTTACGACAAGGCCAAAAATTATTACGACTCGTTGTTTGAGCCGTATAAGTATGACAAAATTGCGTACAAGACGTTTTACACACCTTTTGGCGTTCGCCGCGTGCCCTATCTCAAGACCGTCAAAGTGGATAAAGCCGATGATAAGACTCTCGCCGACGCTGAAGCCACTTTGATGTTGCGCCAGGCGCAATTGGAAGATGCTCAGCGTGCCTATGAACGGGTAAAAGATGGCCCGGATGCGGTGGAAATTGTAGCAACCCAGGCGCGGATTAACGCAGCGCAGGCGACTCTAAACATGGCGCGTATCGCTGCGCCGTTTGCCGGGGTGATTACGCAAGCCGAGCCGTTGCCCGGTGATGTGGTAAATGTTGGACAGGTTGCTTTCCGCATTGATGATCTTTCTCACCTGTTCGTTGATGTGGAAGTCTCAGAAGTGGACATCAACAATGTGCAGGTTGGGCAGCCGGTAACGCTTTCCTTCGATGCGATTTTGGGCAAGGAATATCATGGTCAGGTGGTAGAAGTTGGGCAGGCTGGCAATGTTGTTGGTGGCGCGGTGAATTTCACAGTGACGGTTGAGTTGAGCGATGCGGATGAACAGGTCAAGCCGGGGATGACCGCGGCGGTGAACATTGTGGTCAATGAGCTGAAGGATGTGGTTTTGGTGCCCAATCGTGCTGTCCGCCTGGTAGATGGTCAACGGGTGGTGTATATCCTGCGAAACGGCCAGCCGCTCAAAGTCGAGGTTCGCCTCGGGGCTTCTTCTGGCGAGATGAGCGCTCTGGCGAGTGGCGATCTGGCCGAGGGAGATCTGATCATTTTGAATCCGCCGACGATTACGCAATTTGGCCCAAGCCGCCATGGACCATTTGGAGGAAATTAGTATGCCCGATTATGTGATCGAAGCCCGAAATCTGACCAAGGTGTACCGCATGGGGCAGGTGGAAGTGCAGGCGCTGCGCGGCGTGTCATTTACGATTGAGCGCGGTGAGGTGGTCTCGATCATGGGGCCATCGGGTTCAGGCAAATCTACGCTGATGAATTTGCTGGGCTGCCTGGATCGTCCCACTTCGGGCGAATATATTCTGGATGGCGAGGCGGTGGCTTCACTTTCGGATGACCAGCTGGCCGATATTCGCAATCGCAAGGTGGGTTTTGTGTTCCAAAGTTTCA
>JBMFPJ010000169.1:0-5007 GCA_049969175.1 Anaerolineae bacterium
ACGCCGGGGCACATGGCCTGTCTAACGATTTGGGGATAGCGCTGGAGGCGGCACAGCGGCTGGAGGATTTGCCGCAGGTAATGCTGGTGCTGATCGGCGATGGGAAGGAAAAGCCAACCCTGATGGCACAGGCTGAGGCGATGAATCTGCATAATGTGCTCTTTTTGCCCTCCCTGCCGAAAAGTCAAATCGGCGAGGCGCTGGCCGCTGCCGATGCCTGCCTGGCGATTTTGAAGCCACTGGAGGAATATAAAACCACCTACCCTAACAAAGTTTTCGATTACATGGCTGCTGGACGCCCAGTGGTGCTGGCCATTGATGGGGTAATTCGCCAGGTGGTGGAAGCAGCCGGCTGTGGCATTTACGCCGCACCAGGGCAGCCCGCCGAAGTGGAGCGAGCCATCCGGACGCTGGCAGCAAACCCGGCAGCCGCCCACCAGATGGGTCGGCAAGGCCGCCGCTACCTGGAAGAAAATTTCAGCCGACAGAAAATGGCGGAAAAGTTGTTGGAAATGTTGGAGGGAATGAAGCCCATCACCCCATGCGACCGGTGATATAGGCCTCGGTCAATTCGGCTTTGGGGCGGGTAAACAATTCATCGGTGGACGCAAATTCAATCAATTCGCCCAACCAGAACAGGCCGGTGTAATCGGAAACTCGTGCCGCCTGCTGCATGTTGTGCGTCACGATAACAATCGTATATTCTTTTTTCAATTCGGCGATCAAATCCTCGATGCGCCCGGTGGCGATTGGATCCAGCGCGGAGGTGGATTCGTCCATGAGAATCACCTCCGGTTGTACAGCCAACACGCGAGCAATGCACAGACGTTGTTGCTGACCCAGCGAAAGGCTCAGAGCGTTTTCTTGGAGAATATCTTTCACCTCGTCCCACAAAGCAGCGGCGCGCAGGCTTTTTTCTACAATCTCATCGAGCTGCTTCCTGCCACCCACGGTTTTCAGCACACGTGGCCCAAACGCAACGTTATCATAAATGGATTGGGGAAACGGATTCGGCTTTTGAAACACCATTCCTACCCGCTGCCGCAACGTGACCACATCTACCTGGCGATAAATATCCTCTCCGTTGAGCAAAATCTGGCCTTCCACGCGAGCGCCGGGGATGATGTCATTCATCCGATTCAAACAACGCAAAAAAGTGGATTTGCCACAACCGGAGGGACCGATCAGTGCCGTCACTTTGCGCGGCTGAATTTCAAGGTGGATGTTGGCTAAAGCCCGCTTAGGGCCATAATAAAAATTCAGATTTTGGATAGAAAATACAGATTTGCCCATGAAATAGATTCTATCATCAATGCGATATAATTGCCTCGATGAAATTTTCTACGCTTCTCACCGGACTTTTGGTTTGTTCTCTCCTGTTTTCAGGCGTTTCCTGCGCCCCAGCATCTGATTCTTCCCCTGCCACCGCGAATAACCCCACTGCCTATATTGAAAACAAAGGCTCCGACACCCTCGTGAACCTGGCCCTGGCCTGGGCAGAACGCTACCAGGCAGATCACCCCGATGTGCGCATCTCGGTCACCGGCGGCGGCTCCGGCACGGGTATCACTGCGCTGATCAACGGCACGGTGGACATTGCCAATGCCTCCCGACAGATCAAACCTGAGGAACTCGATGAGGCCAAGGCCAAAGGGGTCGAACCGGTCGAATTTGTGGTGGCGCGAGACGCGATCGCGGTCATCGTCAACCCGTCTAACCCGGTTTCGCAGTTGACCTTGCAACAAATTTCAGACATTTACAGCGGAAAAATTACCAACTGGGCCGAAGTGGGCGGCGAAGATCGTCCCATTGTGCGCCTCTCACGTGAGACCAACTCCGGCACACACGTTTATTTCCTGGAGACCGTGCTGCGGCTGGGGGACAAAAAAAATAAAACACTCTTTTCCATGGATACGCTCTTACTGCCCTCTTCGGAGGGCATTATTGCGGAAGTGCGCCAAAACCCCAACGCCATTGGCTATGATGGCCTGGGATACGTCCCGCCGGATTTAAAAGTGATTGCCATTGCCCGGGCACCTGGCGAACCTTACGTTTTGCCTTCGATCAAAACGGTAAACGATAAAACGTATCCTGTGGCACGCGATCTTTACATGTACACCAATGGGCAGCCCACAGGCGCGATAAAAGCCTATCTGGATTGGATTCTTTCCGAAGAAGCGCAAAAGATTGTCGCAAAATTGGGATTTGTGCCAATTACAGGCCAGTGAAACAGCTTGCTGGAGTCCGTTTTACTTCACTATGGGAAAGCGGAGTTACTTTCAAAAATGGAAAACAACCTCAACTGGCGCGAATACCTCATCACCCGTCTGATTCGAGCGGCGGGCTATTCCGCCATTCTTTTTGTCCTGCTCATTTTTTATTTTCTCCTGCGTGAAGGAATCCCAGCCCTGTTTGAAGTCCCTCTGTCCACACTGTTCAGCATTCGCTGGTATCCGATTGAGGGATATTTCGGGATTCTCCCTCTGCTGAGCGGTTCGCTGATGGTGACCCTGGGCGCGGCGTTGATCGCCGTGCCTTTTGGCATCGGCACAGCCGTTTACATTTCCGAAATCGCTCCCCGCTGGGTGCGCGAAATTCTCAAACCCCTGGTTGAATTGTTGGGTGGGCTTCCCTCGGTCGTACTGGGCTTTCTCGGTATCCTGATCCTTTCACCGTTTTTACGCCGCCTGCTCGATCTGCCCACTGGCCTGACCGCCCTCACCGGCTCTGTGCTCCTGGGCGGGATTGCCGTTCCCACCATCGTCTCCGTTGCCGAAGACGCTCTGGATGCTGTGCCGCGCTCCTACCGCGAGGGCGCCTGGGCATTGGGTGCCACCCAATGGCAAACCATCTGGCGGGTAACTCTGCCCGCTGCCCGCTCCGGCGTGTTGACCGCTGTCATGCTGGGCATCGGCCGCGCCATCGGTGAAACCATGACGGTAATGATGGTCACTGGCAATGCTCCGGTCCTGGCGCTCAAACTCAGTAGTCTGTTTTCTCCCGTCCGCACCATGACTGCCACCATCGCCGCCGAAATGGGCGAAGTCGCCAACAGCAGTGTGCATTACCATGTCCTGTTCTTCATCGGCATGGTCTTGTTTGTGATTTCGTTGGTGGTCAACATCATTGCCTCCTCTGTCCTCTTCCGAGCCAAAAAACGCGCTGAACGGATCCTCTCATGAAACGTGTGAACTCCCTCAATCGCAATCTTATCCAACGGTTGGGCTTTACTTTTCTGACCCTGGTCGCCGTAGCCACCGTTCTGCCCATCATTGGCGTAGTGATCTACATCCTGCTCCAGGGCGCGCCGGCGATCTCGTGGGAATTTCTCAGCGGATTTCCGCGCCAGGGAATGCGCGCCGGAGGTATTTTGCCGGCAATCCTTGGCACACTTTACCTGACCCTGGGAACGGCCATTTTCGCCGTACCCATAGGCATTGCCGCTGCCATTTACCTTTCTGAATATGCACCAGAAAACAGATGGACACGCCTGATTCGCATTGCCATCATCAACCTGGCTGGCATCCCTTCTGTAGTTTATGGTCTGTTCGGCTTGGGGCTGTTTGTGCTCTTTCTTAAATTTGGCACCAGTTTGCTGGCGGCTTCGCTCACCCTTTCGATTATGACACTGCCAGTCATCATCAGCACGGCGGAGGAAGCCTTGCGCGCCGTCCCCCAGGCATTCCGCACGGTGAGCATCTCCCTCGGCGGCACTCGCTGGCAGACGATTCAACGGATTGTCCTGCCGCAGGCCTTGCCCGGCATTTTGACCGGCGTGATTCTCGGCCTGGAACGCGCCGCAGGCGAGACCGCGCCCATTTTGTTCACCGGCGCGGCCTTCTTCCTGCCTCGCCTGCCCCATTCTCCCTTCGATGCTACCATGGCCCTGCCCTATCACCTCTTTGTCATCTCCACCCAGGTCCCCGAAATGCCTCTCCAGATTCAGTATGGCACCGCCCTGGTGTTGCTTGTTTTCGTCTTGAGCATGAATCTCATCGCTACCATCATTCGCTCACGCGCCCGCGCAAAGCGACAATGGTAATTACGGCTGTCCTGAAAACAGTGACCCTTCCATGACCACCCCAAAAATCCTGATCGAACACCTTTCCCTGCAATACGCCGATGGCACCGAATCGCTGCGGGACATCAACTTGAGCATCCCCGAAAAAGCGATTACCGTCCTCTTTGGGCCGGCGGGTGGCGGAAAATCCAGCCTGTTGCGCTGCCTGAACCGCCTCAACGACCTGACCGAAGTCAAACTGCAAAGCGGACACATCTTCATCGACGGGGAGGATATTCTCGACCCCAAAACTGATACCATCGCTTTGCGCCGCAAAGTAGGCATGGTCTTCGCCCGGCCGGTCGTCTTGCCCTTTTCCATTCGTGGCAACCTGACCTATGGTCTGGAACTGGCCGGCGAGAAGCGCAAATCTCGCCTGGACGAAGCCGTAGAACGCAGTTTGCGCCAGGCCGCTCTCTGGGACGAGGTCAAAGACCGCCTCCACGAGCCGGCCATCGCCCTCTCCGGCGGGCAACAACAACGTCTGTGCCTGGCACGCGTCCTGGCGCTACAACCTGAAATCATCTTGCTCGACGAACCTACCTCCGGCCTCGACCCCATCTCTACCGGTAAAGTGGAAGCCTCCTTACAGGAGCTGAAGCAAAATTACACCATTGTCCTCGTGCCACACTCCGTGCAACAGGCCGCCCGCACTGCCGATCACGCCGCCTTCTTTTTACACGGCGAACTGATCGAATTCAGCGAAGGGCAGGAGATCTTCACCAACCCCAAAGATAAACGCACAGAAGATTACATTACCGGCCGCTTTGGATAACCAGCAGACGACTTCGGAAGTCTGCGTTTTGCCGTTGCCTCTTTCTTTTGCTCTATAGAATTGCTCTTGAAAAACTATCCCAACCGCGAAGATCTTGTAGCGCGACATTCTGTCGCTTTAGAGCGTGTTTTGAAATTCATGTTCCAACCACAGATGAACACAGATAAATTGG
>JBMFPJ010000170.1:0-5007 GCA_049969175.1 Anaerolineae bacterium
GGAGAAAATTCGCGCTTTCTTGCAGGAAAAAGGCTATGACCCGAATGCCTTCGCCATCTGGCAAAGCGACCAGTATGCGGCTTATTTCGCGCTTCCGCTCACCCCAGATGGATACCCGATCTGCTATGAGTACTTCCGCTGCGCCGGCCTGCGCATCACACTGGACAAGGAGGGGGTGGTGCACGTAGATGCCGATCTGCCCGCCTATCGCGTGCTCCACGAACCGCTGCCGATCATCAGTGCAGAGGAAGCCTTGCAAAAGGTGCTTTCCGACCAGAATGGCGGCATCCTGGAGGGATTTTCCAGCCCGGCAGGCAACCCAACCACCTGGTATCGTCCCTACCCACTCGATCATAGGGTAACTTATTATGGCTGGTTGAGTCAGATCCCCTCGGCTGAGGGCGGCGATCCCATCGTACTCCTGGATGGCTTCCCCGCGACTGGGAATGTAGCCAATGCACCTTTTGGGGGACAGCTCTCTAAAGTGCAGGGACGCTTCCACCAGGCAAATGGAACCCTGACATTCGAGGTCGAATCCTGGCAACCTACGCAAGATTTTCTGGATGGTCTGCTCGGCACGATCAGCCGCCAGCCCGATGGAAACGGTTTGTTGACGACGACTGAGGGTGAAAAACTGTTTCTACCCGATCTGCCCGCCAGCGTACCCGATGTGGTAGAAAATGCCTATGTCTTGGGAATGCGTCAGGGGCAGACTTTTGACTGGGCATCCATTGACTTGCGCATGCAAGGAGGGGGTGGTGGTGGAGGCGGAGGCGGCGGGGGCCTGGGCTTCTACAAGCTCAATCTCAGCGGCACGCCCGTTCTCTTCCCTACGCCCACCCCCCAACCTGAGCCCCAGACAGGTGACACAGGTCAGGGCAACGTCACCTACACCGTCCAGCCGGGTGACACATTGAACCGTATCGCCGCTCAGTTCGGCACAACGGTAGAAACGATCGTTCGGGCAAATGGCATCAGCGACCCAGCCACAATTTACATCGGCCAAACGCTGATCATCCCTATCGTCAGCACGCCGGCTCCCCAACGGGTGGAGGGTTTGCGCGGGCTACTCTCCATCACGATCTACAAAAAGGCCGATGGCACTCAGCGCACCGAGTATGGCTTTTCGCGCAATGACACCCAGGAATATGTGATTCTGGAAGGCAAGGGCCTGGAGGCACTTCAGGCGTACCAATATCGGCCGGTAGATATTTGGGGCACCCTGGAATTCCGCAATGAACAGGCTCCCGTGCTCAAAGTAGAACGGTATGCAATTCCTTTCCCCAATCTGCAATTTCAAACCCTGCGCGGCAAGCAACAACTGAGCACGGTTGAAGGTAAAACCGTAGCGCTTTTCATCAGCGAGCAGGGCCAAACCTATGCTCAGCTGGATCCGCTTGGCACTCCTAACGAAGTGCTTGTGGGGCAGGAACATGACACCATCGAGGTAAATGCTCTGCTGATCCCCGGAGAAACCTTTGGACCCTATCCGGCTTTGCGCGCCTTTGCTGCTTTCCCCGCCGGTGCCCCACACCACGAATTTTCCCCTGACCAGATTCCGGTCATAGACGCGCCCGACGTGCCGGAGCATCAAAATTCCATCTCAGCAGTGATCGAGCGCATCGAACTGGTCTACTATATGCCCGACCCCGCCCTTATCGGCGGCGAGCTCACCGCCGACCAGCGCTACATCCAACCCGCCTGGCTATTCAGCGGACATTACAGGGATGGCAGCGAATTCTTCATCCTGGTTCAGGCGATCCAACCGCAATATCTGCTCCCCGAACTAGCGCCATACACCCAGCCAGGCTAAGCATACTACCACTCCCCTCACCCCTGCCCCTCTCCCCATGGGAGAGGGGTTTGTCATGAGCGTAAATTCGATACAAAATCAATCTACAGCCAAGTCATGATATACTTTTCGCCACTAACTATCGGAGGTAACATGAGCGACGGCTGGACAGAAATCACTGCAAACTGGAAAGGTGATCTCACTTTCCTGGGCCAAAACGCCGATGGTGGCACGGTCCAAATGGGAACCCTGGATGGCAAACCCGGCGTAGGCCCTATGCAACTTTTGCTGGTCGCCCTGGCAGGTTGTACTGGCATGGACATTGTCTCGATCTTGCGCAAAAAGCGAGCCAACCTGACCGATATTCGCGTCAAAGTGCGTGGTCGGCGCGCGACAGACTATCCCATGGTGTGGACCGACATCGAGGTAACTTATCTCCTCTGGGGCGAAGACCTGAAGCCCAAAGATGTTGAACAAGCCATTCAACTCTCGGAAGAGAAATACTGCTCGGTGGGCATCATGCTGGACAAAACCGCCCGCATCACCTCTACCTACCAGATTTACAACCCCGGTGAAATCGCCGAATAAATCTGGCAGATTGACGTGCCCTGAAAATCACAAAGCGGGTTTGACTGGCAACTATTACTCCTTTCACCCCTCTACGCATCCTGAGCCACATCATCCCCAAACAGGCAGCCACAAACGAATTGGCTGCCTGTTTTTTTGCCACCCACACCAGGTAATGATAGAATCATTACACATCCCTGTTTTCCCCTACGGAGTCCCTGATGATTACCCATTACCTGCGCCCCACGACTCTCCAGGAAGCACTGACCCTGCTCTCCCAGCCAGATACCGTTCCCCTGGGCGGCGGCACGCATCTTTCCCGACCCGAAGCGGGTTCCGTTCAAGTGGTGGACCTGCAAACCCTCGGCCTGAACACCCTCACCTCGCGGGGCAACTTTCTTGAGATTGGCGCCACTGTTACCCTGCAACAGCTTCTCGAATCCGAACATTGTCCCGAAGCCCTCAAAACCGCCCTGCGCCTCGACGAGCCGCTCAACCTGCGCAACATGGGCACCGTTGCCGGCGCCCTGATCACCTGCGACGGGCGTTCGCCCTTTGCCGCCGTCATGCTGGCCCTGGATGCCCGCCTTTTCCTGCTGGGCGAAACCGACACGACCATCAACCTGGGTGACTTGCTCCCCCTACGCCACGAAATCCTGCGCGGAAAACTCATCACCCGCATTGACATCCCCTTGAATACCCGCCTGGCATTTGAATACGTTGCCCGCACCCCCGCCGACAAACCCCTGCTCAGCGCCACCCTGGCACGCTGGCCCTCCGGCCGCACCCGCCTGGTACTGGGTGGCTGGGGACAACAGCCCACCCTCGCCATGGACGGCACCGCCCTGGACAACCTGCAAGCGGCAGCTCGCAATGCCGCCCACGACGCCGAAGATGAATTCGCCAGCGCCGAATACCGCCGCGAAATCGCCCCCATCCTCACCCGCCGCTGTGCCGAAGCGATTGCAACCTAAAATCGCAAATCCCACAATCGCAAATCTAAAATCGCAAATCCTCGGAGTCTCCCATGTCCTTTACCCTGCAACGCGAACAACGCATTCCTGAAATTAACGCCACCGTCCGCCTTTATACCCACGACAAAACCGGCGCCCGTCTGCTCTCTGTGCTGACCGAAGACGAAAACAAAGTCTTCGGCGTCACCTTTCGCACCCCGCCGGCCACATCCAACGGAATCGCTCACATCATGGAACATTCCGTTTTATGCGGCTCACGCAAATATCCGGTCAAAGAACCGTTCATCGAACTGGCCAAAGGCTCGCTCAACACCTTCCTCAACGCCATGACCTACCCCGACAAAACCTGCTATCCAGTCGCCAGCACCAACCTGCAAGACCTCTACAACCTGATTGACGTCTATCTGGATGCAGTTTTCTACCCACTCCTGCCAGAACGCACCCTCAAACAGGAAGGCTGGCACTACGAAATCGAAAACCCCGCTGCTTCCCTGACCTATAAGGGCGTTGTCTTCAACGAAATGAAGGGCAACTATTCTTCACCCGATATGATGATCGAATACGAATATAGCCAGCGCTCCCTCTTCCCCGATACGCCCTACGGCCTGGATTCCGGCGGGGACCCCCAGGTCATCCCCACCCTCACCTACCCTGAATTCAAAACCTTCCACGAAACTTTCTATCACCCCTCCAACGCCCTGTTCTGGTTTTACGGAGACGATCCCGAAGAAAAACGCCTGGCCTACCTCGATCAGTGGCTCAACGACTTCGAGCGCCGTGAAGTCCACTCCGAAATTCCTCTGCAGCCACACTGGGACGCCCCGCGCAAGCTAACCTACCGCTACGATTCCGGCAACAACCCTCAGGCCAGGGCCTATCTCACCGTCAACTGGCTGCTGCCCGAATCCGGTCACCCTGAGACCCTGGGCTTGAGCATCCTCGCCCATATTCTCACCGGCACTCCGGCCTCTCCATTGCGCAAAGCCCTGATCGACTCCGGCCTGGGGGAGGATGTCATCGGCGTCGGCCTGGAAGACAGCTTGCGCCAGATGTTTTACTCGGTTGGCATGCAGGGCGTGGATCCGGCCCATCTCGAGCAGGTCGAATCGCTCATCCTGGAAACGCTGCGCAAACTGGCCAACGAGGGCATAGACCCGGAGACCATCGCCGCCTCGCTCAACACCATCGAATTTCGTCTGCGCGAACAAAACACCGGTCGTTTTCCACGCGGCCTCTACCTGATGCTCACCGCTCTCTCCACCTGGCTTTACGACGGCGATCCCTTCGCCGCGCTCGCTTTTGAACAACGCCTGAACGAGATCAAAGAACGCCTGGCACGGGGTGAAAAATACTTCGAAAACCTCATCCGCCAGCACTTGCTTGAAAACTCGCATCGTGCCACCGTTCATCTGCTGCCCGATCCCGAAGAAGGCCAACGCCGTGCACAGGCCGAAGCCGAGCGCCTGGCAAAGGTCAAGGAAACGCTCAGCCAGGCCGATCTGGAGCGCATTATTGCCGAGGCCGCCGAGCTTAAACGCTTCCAGGAGACGCCCGACAGCCCCGAAGCCCTGGCAACCATCCCCTCGCTCAAATTAAGCGACCTAGACCCGAAGATCAAGACGATTCCCACTGAATTCTATGACCTGAATGGCGTGCGCTTGCTCAGTCACCCTC
>JBMFPJ010000171.1:0-5003 GCA_049969175.1 Anaerolineae bacterium
CCCCAAACCGCCTGCACCGATAAAGCCGTCTTCCTCGCCGATGTCACCATCCCCGATGACACGGTTTTGCAACCGGCACAGCCGTTCGTCAAAACCTGGCGGCTGAAAAATACCGGTACCTGCAGCTGGAACAGTACCTACCATTTTGTCTTTTCCAGCGGTGAAGCGATGAACGCGCCTCAAACCATCCCTCTCTCGGAGACCAGGCCCGGAGAAACCCTTGAAATCTCCCTCAGCCTGGTTACCCCGGCGAGCAACGGACGCTTTACCGGCGTTTTTCAATTGCGCAATCCTACCGGGCAGGTCATCCCCATTGGCGGCGAAGATACCGTTTGGGTACGCATTGTCGTCGGCACGGTGAGTGCCAACGCTACCCAATCGAGCAGCACAACCCCGCTACCAACGACCGTGTCGGGCGGCGGCAATGCCAGCTGTCAATACGGCGAAAATGGGACCTACATCAACCAGGTCATCAGCCTGATCAACAATGCCCGCACCGAAGCCGGCTTACCCGCCCTGACGGTGAACAGCCAGCTGACCCTCGCTGCCCAGGGACATGCAGTGGACATGGCCTGTCACAGCCTGCTCAGTCACACCGGCTCCGATGGCTCCTCCGTCCATGCTCGCATCGTTGCTGCGGGGTACTCCCCCTCGCGCTCCGAAGAGATTATCTACGCCGGCGGCGATCCCCAAACAGCCTTCAATTGGTGGATGAACGATCCACCTCACCGCGCCGCCATTCTCAATCCACAATCCGTGGAGATGGGCGTAGGATATGCCTATGTGGAAACCAGCCAATACGGCGGTTACTTTACTGTGGACTTTGCGACTCCATAGCCTCTGATGGAGGCCTGGGCGGAAAATCCCCCACCATTTCCAGAAAAATTTGCACCACAGCCGGGTCAAAATGTTGCCCAGACTGGCTGCGAATGTAATCCAACGCCTGCTGATGGCTCCACGCCCGGCGGTAAGGACGATTGGATGTCAGCGCGTCGTATGCGTCCACCACGGCGAACAGGCGTGCGGGTAAAGGAATGTGTGTCCCTGAGAGGCCGGTTGGGTAGCCACTGCCATCCCATTTTTCGTGATGATAGTGCGGAATATCCAGCGCCGCGGCCAGATACGGAATGGGCGCCAGCAAATTGACAGCAATGTTGGGATGCTGGCGCATAATCTGCCATTCTTCTGGCGAAAGCGGACCGGGTTTGAAGAGAATAGCATCTGGGATGGCCATTTTGCCAATATCGTGCAAAATCGCCCCACGCCGGATGTGACGGATGTCTGTTTCGCTGATTCCCATGTGTCGGGCCAGAACAATGGTCATTTCGGTAACGCGTTGGGTGTGCCCTTCGGTTTCTTTGTCGCGTAAATCCAGAGCGCGTGACCAGCCCTCGATGGTGGCGTCATAAGCCATCAACAATTCGGTATTGGTGCGTTCAACGCGATTGAACAACAGAGCATTATCAATAGCAATGGCTGCCTGGCCGGCGACCATGTTCATAAAGTCCAGCCACTCCTCATTTTCCTGGAAAAAGGAGCGATTGAAAATCTCCAAGACGCCGAGCACCTGTCCTTTGGCAAGGAGGGGAATGGCATAGTAGATGACGAATCCCTCCTGGGCGAAGAGAGGGGAACGTAGAAAGTCGGTATGGTGATTGTTCAGACCGCTGATGTGAATCGTTTTGCGTTCCAGAGCGGCCTGACCGGCGTAGCCTTCTCCCAGGCGCAATTTGGTAAAGTGCAAAGCGGAAGTTCGAAACCCGATGCTGGCAGAGTAGGTGAGCAGGCGGGTGTGATGATCGAGCAGGAGAATGGCGGCTGCATCTACTCCCAGTTGGTTGATCACCTGGTTGAGCAGGATCGAGAGCGTCAGCTTCAAATCCAGGCTAGAGGTGATCGCCAGGCCAATGGAACGCAGCGCAGCCATGCGATCTACCTGACGTTTGGCCTTTTCTTCTGCATCTTTGTATTTCGTTATGTCGCGAATCAAAATGGCGCTTTGTTGATACGGCAGAGAAACGACTCTGGCTTCGAACCATCGTCTTTCTTTACGGTGGGTGATGAAATATTCGATCTGGCTGGCCCCTTCGCTCTGCCGGGCTTCTTGAATGCTTTGCGAGAATTGCGTCGCAATCTCTGCTGGGAACAATTCTTCCAGCGGTTTATTCAGGATCTCTGTTGTCTCGGGAAAAAACAAAGCAATTTCTCCCCCTTTGTAATCACGCACAATTCTATCCTGATCAAGAATCAACAAAAAATCTGGAAAAGCGCGAAAAATGGCATCCAGTTGCTGACTTGCATCAGGCAAAATAGGCAATAAAAGTTTCATAAAAGGAGTCCCCGGAATAAAAACGCGGACGCGGGGCACAGTGGTCCCCTTCCCACTGCGCCCCCTTTCCGCCGCGTCACCCGGTGAGCATCAGAGAATGCCTCAATCTGATGCGTTTTGGTATTGGTAATGGAATTCGTGTTGTAACGCCCAGTTCACCTTGCGGGCCAGGTCGGTCAGCGAGTCGGCGCGAATAGATTTGATGAGCGCCTGCTCCTGATCGGTGAGAGCAAATGCCTGACCTAAATAGCCGCTGGCCAGGGCAGCCTCCGGTTCACGCAAGAGCTTTTCGCGGAATTGGCGGCTGACGACGGCAGCGGCGAATAGTTGTGGTAGCCCACTGGGCTGATTTTGTGTCTCCTGAAGGCGCACGGGTGCAGGGTCTAAAGCCATCATTGTGCATCTATCCTGTTTTGCTGGCGTGGATGCTGCTGTTTAGCGACCGACCGAGCCACCGTCCATCGGGGCATTGCTGGTAACAACCTGGCTTTTCATGGGACATCTCCTTTTGTTCATGGGGTATTTTGTCCCATCATACAATCCCCCAGGCTGCAAAACAGGCTGCAAAAACCTTAAGAAGTCAGTTTTCGATAAAGTGCTTCGGTTTCCTCAGAGGGACGTAAGCCAAGCTCCCCTAAAGCGGCCTGGCAGGCCTGGTATTGCCGCACCAACCCTGCCCGGTCCCCCAGCGAGGCGTAGATGCGCATCAATTGGCGATGAAACCCTTCGCGCGAAGGATCGCGCTCGAGGGCGCGTTGGCAAGTGCGTATGGCCTTCTCTGGCTGATTGGTTTCCTCGTACAGTTTCGCTAGCTCCTCCAGAGCGGTAAGGAATGCCTGCTCCAGGCGCTCGCGTTCAAAAAGTGCCCAGGGGGTATCCACATTTGCCAGGTACGGTCCACGCACCAGGTCCACTGCTTTCTGGTAATGTTCGATACGCTCTTCTTTAGTTTTGGCGGCGCGGGCGCGTGCCAGGTAAGTTTCGAAGGCTTCTACGTCGTAGTCATAATCCAGCGAGCGGTTGAAACGATAATACTCATTTTCAAGCAGAATCACATTCCGCCCGGCAGCCCGGCGCAGACGATAAATTTGGTCTTTGAATCGAGCCTTCAAGATTTGGGGATCCTCAATTTCGGGCCAGAGCGCCTCGCCAATTTGCTCCTTGGTGACTGCCTCTCGCTTGTACAGGAAATAGAAAAACAGATCACGTACCGATTGAGTCCGCCAGTCCGCCATGCTGAGCAAACGTCCATTGACCCGCACTTCCGGTCGCCCAAAGGCCTGAATGGATAGACTGGCCGATGGAATCGGGATAGATTGCACCAGCCGACGTAAGGAACGCCGAATGGTAGGTAACTTGAGCGCAAAGCGCCGCGATTTTTCCAGCAAACTGAGCCAGGAGCGACCTGTAGAAGAGCGGTGCTGAGTCTCCTTGAGCCAGGGCATGGCCTGATGCAACGTCACCAGCAAGGCATGATTACATGCGGGCGGAGGGGGCAGCAATTCGCTGATTTCTTCTTGAACCTCTTTCCATTTTCCTGCCTGAACGTATGCCGCAATCAGCCAGACGCGGCTTTGCATGCTTTCCAGATCGCGCCCATCTTGGGTAAAACAATTTTTGGCCTCACAAAAACACGTAATGGCCTGTTCCGCTTGTTCTCTCAACAGAGCAACGCGCCCATGCATCAGCGCCCAAAGTCCGCGCTCATATGCCGATGGCGTGCTTTCAAACTCTTCTTGAGAAGATTGAAGCATGTTTTCAGCAGCATTTGGGTTTCCCTGCAAAACAGCCAGTCCACTGAGCGCCAACCAGAGATATTTCTGCAAAAATGGCTCGGCCAGTTCGGTAATAATGTTTGCTGCACTTTGATAAGCCTGGGCTGCCGATTCAAGCTCCTCCACCTCAGCATACAAATCCCCCAAGCCCAAAAGAATAAGGGCCTCCGTGCGCCGATTCCGACTTTTGCGGGCATACAACAAACCGGTTTCAAAATGCTGGCAAGCCTGCTCATATTCTCCGATTTGATGGTGAATCACTGCCAGGTTATTGAGTAAATTTGCCTGCCAGTACAAATTGTTTTCTGCCTGCCAGATTTGCAGTGCCTTCTGATACGAAACCTTAGCCGATTCCACGTCACCGGTCGTTGCTTGGGCCATCCCCGTCTCAATAAGCAACAACGGAATGCTCCCCTCTTCTTTCAACGTAGTGTAAAGCGAAAGCGATCTTTCCAGATACTCAATCGCCTGATGCGACTTCCCCAGCCGGTAATAGCAAAGACCCACATTACGCAAAGCCTCGGCATAGATCGCCTGTAGCTGCGGATACGGCTCACTGAGGCGCAAAGCCTCCTCGGCGTCTTTCAAAGAAGAAGCATACTCCCCGGCCTGCCGGAACGTCGCCGCCCGGCGTGTCAGGGTAAGTGCCAAACCCTCCGCCTCCCCCTGCTGGCGACACATGGCCTCAGCCTGGTCAAGCAAAGTTAACCCCTCGGCCACATTGCCCTTCATGCTGAAAATAGCCCCTCGCAAAGAAAGCAACCCCGCTCGCCGACGCACCAGGGAGGGTGGCAAACTGTTCAGCCATCCCTCCAGAGTCAGAAGCGCCCGCTGCAACATGGGCGTCCCAGCGCGTTCAACCACTCCGGCCAGTGCCTCCCTATCGCCTAATTGTTGAC
>JBMFPJ010000172.1:0-4992 GCA_049969175.1 Anaerolineae bacterium
GGTAGATTACACTGCTCAAACAGGCGATACCCTCCCCGCCCTGGCAGCACGCTTCAACACGACCATCGCCGAAATTCGCGCCGCCAATCCAATCATCCCTGCCGAGGCCACCACCTTGCCGCCCGGCCTGCCCATGAAAATCCCCATTTACTATCGGGCATTGTGGGGCACGCCCTACCAGATCATCCCCGACCTGGCTTTCGTGAACGGGCCAGCACAAATCGGCTTTAACACCGCGGCATTCGTCGCCGCACACGATGGCTGGCTGAAAGATTATCATGCCTACGCCGGCGGCGCCGACCGTAGCGGTGCTGGCCTGGTAGATTACGTCGCCCAAAACTTCAGCATCAGTCCCAAACTATTACTGGCCATTCTGGAATATCAGGGCAGCGCACTCTCCAGCCCCAACATGCCCGATACCCCCTACCTGCTTGGTCACCGCGAAACATATTACGAAAGCGTTTACCTGCAACTGGTCTGGGCGGCCAACACCCTCAACAACGGCTATTATGGCTGGCGCGCCGGCACATTGATTGAGTTCGACTTGGTCGATGGTTCCCTTTTCCGCCCTGACCCCTGGCAAAACGCGGCCACCACCGCCCTGGAATATTACTTCGGTCAGGTATATTCGGGACAGGAATTTACGCTCGCCATCGGACCAACCGGTCTGGCACAAACCTACCAAGAACTTTTCGGCGATCCCTGGCAGGATACGCGAATTCTCATCCCCGGAAGTCTGCAACAACCCCCGTTGACTCTTCCCTTCCCGGCGGGTCAAACCTGGACCTTTACCGGGGGCCCTCACACCGGTTGGGGCAGCGGCGCCCCCTTTGCCGCCCTCGATTTTGCCCCTCCCTCGGAACACGCCGGCTGCTTCAGCGTTGCTCGCGAGAATTACGCCACAGCCGTAGCCGATGGCCTGGTGATTCGCTCCGATGCAGACGGAATGGTACTTGATCTGGACAAGGACGGCGACGAGCGCACTGGCTGGGTGATCTACTACCTGCATTTGGCCAATGAGGGACGCGTGCCTGCGGGCAAAGAACTGCACGCTGGCGACCCGGTGGGTTATCCTTCCTGCGAGGGAGGGCACACCACCGGTACCCACGTGCACATTGCTCGCAAATTCAACGGCGAGTGGATGCTGGCCGACGGAGCCGTGCCTTTCAACCTGGAGGGCTGGGTGGCACACAACGGAAATCGGGCTTACCTGGGCACATTGACGCGGGGCAGTCAGACGGTCATCGCCTGCGAGTGCTCGGATATACAAAGCAAAATCAAAGCGGAAGGAAGGCCTTGAAACATGCGAAACTCTGCCATTCTCTCCTGGATGGTCACCCTGCTCACGCCGGTGATACTTTTGGGCCTGGCATTGCGCTTGTTGCTCACCCCTATCTTTTTGCGCGTGGAGTACAATCTGCCTTATTTTCCTGCAGATGAGTATGGTTTTACCCAGGAAGAACGAATCTATTGGGCCACCCTTGCCTCAAATTATCTGATCAACGATCAGGGCATTGCCTTTCTGGCAGATTTGAAATTCAGCAATGGCTCGCCGTTGTTCAATGAGCGTGAGTTGAAGCACATGGAAGATGTGAAAAAAGTGACCCAGGGCGCCTTGAAAGTTTGGTACGCGTCTCTGCTGGGGTGGATTCTGCTTGGGGGGTGGGCATGGTTCAATCAACGGTGGCCGGCTTATCGTCTCGGCCTGAAGCGAGGGGGGTGGTTAACGGTGGGGTTGGTGGGAATCATCGGTCTGTTTGGCGCGGTCGCTTTCTGGCAATTCTTCACCTTCTTTCATCGGTTATTTTTCGTGGGAGACTCCTGGCTGTTCGATTATTCAGATACGTTGATTCGCCTGTTCCCGTTGCGCTTCTGGCAGGATGTGTTTTTGTGGGCGGGGGTATGGATGGTCGGCGGAGGCGTGGGGCTGGGTTGGGGGTTAAAGCAGTCCAGATAAATACCGCTCTTTCGGGGCGAGATACTCACTTCATGATGTATAATTTCGGAGGAAAAAATGATGGCGAACCTTTCATTGGAAAATCGCGTGGCAGTAGTGACCGGCGGTTCGCGCGGCATCGGTCGGGCCATTGTCCTGGAACTGGCTGCCCGCGGCGCTGCGGTAGTAGTCAATTATCACCAATCCCCTCAGGCCGCTGAAGAAGTGGTGCAAAAGATTCAAGAAAACGGTGGTCGGGCCGCAGCGTTTCAGGCAGATGTTTCGGATTTTAAAGCCGCCGAGGCGCTGATCAAGTTCGCGATAGAGACGTTCGGTGATCTGCACATTCTGGTCAACAATGCCGGGATCACGCGCGATATGGTGATTATGATGATGTCCGAAGCGGATTGGGACACGGTGATCGCCACCAATTTGAAATCCACGTTCAATTGCTCAAAAGCCGCGGTGCGGCACATGATGCGCAAGCGCTACGGGCGGATCATCAGCATTTCATCCGTGGCCGGGCAAATGGGCAACCCCGGGCAGACGAATTATTCCGCCTCGAAAGCCGGACAAATTGGCTTCACCAAAGCGCTGGCGCGCGAGGTGGCTGCCCGCAACATCACGGTCAATGCCATTGCTCCCGGCTTCATTGACACCGAAATTTTGAACGCCATGCCCCCCGAAACGCTGGAGGCAGCCTTGAAGCTGGTCCCACTTGGCCGCAAAGGTCAGCCCGAAGAAGTGGCGTATGCGGTGGCCTTCCTGGCTTCGGATCAGGCCGCGTACATCACTGGTCAGGTATTGGGCGTAGATGGCGGCATGGCCATGATGTGAGAGAAAGAGATACCGTGAACAAAGGAGACGAAATGACTGCCTATCACACCACCCCTGGAAAGACGACGGTTTCTCCTGACGTGCTGGTTACCATTGCCCGTCTGGCGGCGCTCAACGTTCCGGGTGTGAGTCGCATGGCGCCCATTCCGGGCGGAGTCAACCGTCTGTTCCGGCGCGGGGCAAATGAGGGTGTGCACATCGAAGTCGAAGATCAGGTCGTTTTTGTGGATCTTTACCTGGTGTTGAAACAAGATGTCAACATTCGTGAGGTGGGTCGCAATGTTCAGCATCAGGTGGCACGCGCCATTCAAGAAATGATCGGCATGGAAGTTGGTCAGATTAACATTCACATTGAAGATATTGATTATGAGGAATCTCCTGAGGCATAGTTTATGAAGCAACGTACCAGGGCGCGCAGCCTGGCCCTGCAAGCACTTTACGAAATTGATCTCACCAATCATCCTCCCGCCGAAGTATTCAAAAGTCGGCTGGAGGAAACTCCGCTTAGTGATGATCTGGCTGAATTTGCTCGTCAGATTATTTTTGGCGTTCTTCCACTGACGAAACAACTGGACACCTTGATCGCAAAATATGCGCCCGAATGGCCCTTCGATCAGGTCGCGGCGATTGACCGTAACATTCTGCGGATGGCCTGCTGGGAATTTGCCGTTTACCGTCAGACGCCGCTCAAAGTCGCCATCAACGAAGCAGTAGAGCTGGCCAAACAGTTCGGCTCTGAATCCGCACCGCGTTTTGTCAACGGCGTGTTGGGAGCACTGGCCGATCATCAATACGAAATTCAACAATATCTCAAAAACATCCGGGAAACCCCTGTGGCGAAGATCATGGAATGAGTTATGGGAATTTTTGGCGTTGGCATGTCGGAATTTATTTTTATTTTAGTCTTTGCTCTGATCATCCTCGGCCCAAAGGACATGGAAAAAGCCGGGAAGACCATCGGCAAATGGATGCGCGATCTGGTGACTTCAGATGCCTGGAAGGTATTTCAACAGACCTCGCGCGAGATTCGCGCTCTGCCGAACCGTTTGATGCGCGAGGCGAATGAAGAATTGAACAAAATTCAAGGGGACATCCGTGCGAACATACCTGCTCAGCAGGGACAATTCGGCGCGTGGGATATTCCGCCGGCGCGCAGCCGCCCCGTCACAGCGCCTCCGCCCGCTTCCTCTCCAGTGAACGAACCACCCACCACCCCCAACGAGGATCAGGAGACGAATGCCTAAGTTTTTCAGCCGCCTGTGGTGGATCCTCACCTTTCCCCTCCGCCTGATTTTCAACATTCTGGCCTTCCCTTTTCGCCTCTTTCGGCGTTTTCAAAATTTTCTCAACGCCGAGCCGGAAGAACACCCTCTGGCCGATGTGCTGAGCGGAGTGGTGACCGACCAATCGGTTCGCCAATTTCTGTGGGCAGAAATCGAGACATTACGCCGTCATCTTTTGCGGGCCATCCTGGCGCTGGTGGTCACCGTCGGTATTTCCTTCAATTTCACCCAACAAATCATTGAGTATCTGGCGCGGCCGGTTGGCGGCTTGAGCGCGCTTAAAGCCATTGAAGTCACCGAATCCATTGGCGTGTTCATGCGCATTGCCCTCATCAGCGGCGTTGCGCTGGCTTTGCCATACATCGCCTTTGAATTCTGGTTGTTTGCTGCCCCCGGCTTACGGCCACGCGAACGGAAATTCGGTCTGATTAGCATCCCATTGGCAACCATCCTGTTCCTCAGTGGCATGGCGTTCACGTATTACATGCTTTTGCCCACCGCCTTGCCCTTTTTGCTCAACTTCATGGGCATTCAGGCCGAATTACGCCCGGCATCTTATTTCAATTTCGTCACCGGCTTGATGTTCTGGATCGGCGTGGCGTTTGAATTTCCACTGATTATTTATGTGCTGACCGCGATGGGCCTGATCAAGCCGCGCGTGTTGGCGCAACAATGGCGCCTGGCAGTGGTGATCATCGCCATCATCGCTGCAGCCATCACCCCCACCGTAGACCCGATCAACATGTCGCTGGTCATGCTGCCGATGATTTTGCTTTACTTCGTCAGCATTGGCTTAAGTTTCATCGCATACGCTGGCCGCAAACAACCTCAACCCGCGCCGGTTGCGGAGGAAAGATGACCCAAGCGTCTCGCACTCATCCGTTGCTCCTCTTCCCCACCCTTCTTACCCTGGTCAGCCTGGCCTGCACGCTCTCG
>JBMFPJ010000173.1:0-4988 GCA_049969175.1 Anaerolineae bacterium
TTTTCTCCGCCTGGTCGGTGACCTGAGCGGTTGGTATGAATTGCGGAAGTGGGGAGGCCTGTTCAACGAAGTGGCTATCATGCCCCACTTGAGCCGCTGGTTTGTTCGTGTGGCCTTGTTTTACCTCAGCCTGGGTGTGACCCTGGGGGCGCTTCTGCTGGCGAACAAAGGCATTCCTTTTGCCCCGTTTCTGTGGAACATACTGCCGGCCCATATCGAGTTTATGTTCCTGGGCTGGATGTCGCAATTCGCCCTGGGGATTGCCTTCTGGATTTTGCCCCGCTTGAATGGGGCTTTTCCCCGCGGCGATGAACGCTGGACGTGGAACGCCTTTCTCCTTCTCAACGCCGGCATTTGGCTGGTGGCTCTTGCTCCCGGGCTTCCCCTGAGCAAGTTATCCTTGTTGGGACGTGTCCTTGAGGCCCTGGCCTTTTGGGCCTTCGTCATTGGCAACTGGCGCAGAATTTACCCTCCGCCCACAGATTGGCTACGCCGGCTACACAACAATTAAAATTGCCCCCTGCCCGGTCAATGAAGATTGGCCTGATAGGGGGAAAATTCATTTGCCTCTGCCGGCGCCCATCAAGAACGCTCAAATTGTTTCTGGTCCGCGCGTAAGCGAGCAAAGGCCGCCTCGCGCGCTGCGGGTGGAATTTTGGAAACCTTTTTCCCGCTCAACAGGGCCAGCAGATAGGTAAATGCGCATTTTTCCAGCAGCACCATGTTGTGGATGGCTCGTTCCATATCCATACCCAACACCAGCGCCCCATGATTTTGCAAAATGTAGGCATTGTTCCCGTTTCGCACCGCGACAGCGACCTTTTGATGAAGTTCCTGGCTACCCGAGAAAGCATAGGGGATGATTTCTACCCCGCGGCCCAGGAAGCGTACCTGTTCGTCAAACAAGGCGGGGATGGGGGTGTTGATCAACGCCAGGGCACTGACATACGGCTGGTGGGTGTGAATGATGACCTGTACATCGGAGCGTGCCAGGTAGACCCCAGCGTGCATCCCGCTTTCGATGGATGGTTTTCGTTGCCCCTCCAAAACTCGCAAATCAAAATCCAAAACGCAAATATCCTCTTCCTGCATTTTGGCGTAGTCGTAATTGGAAGGCGTAATGGCAAAGCCTTTTCCGCTGGCCAGCCGCACGGAGATGTTGCCTTCAGTGGCTTTTAGATAACCGCGTTCCAGCAGAGTGCGGCAAATGGAAACAACCTGTTGCTTTTCGGGAGCAAATTCACTCATCTTTCGTCTAACCTTGGCAAAGATCAAATCTGATGGCGTTTGGGATAGGGCTTTCCGTCCATCATCAGGGAGCGTTTTCCACGAGCGTGGGCGTGGGAACCGGTTGGCGAGCAGTTTCTACCTTCATACTCACCCCATCGGTGGTAATGGTGATCCAGCCATAATAATCGGTGCGGAGCAGATTGTAATCGGCTATGGCTTGTAGCGTCTCCGGCGAGGGCAGTCCGTTGGGGTCGTCGGCGGCGACATCGAGGATGAGCAAGCGCGGTGCCAGGCTGGCGATCCAATCTGGCGGGTTGGAGGGGGCATAGCCCGAATCGGGGAGAAGCAACACATCCACCGTCCCAAAGGCTTTGTTCCGACGCATCGCCTCGATCATCTCCGCGTCTACGCCGATGGGGAGCAGGGCGCGGAAATTTTTGTATTCCAGAAAAAGCACGCTTCCTCGCGGACCTTCGGCTTGAATCCGCAATACCGCGCCATCTCCCAGGTTCAGGCTTTGCCCGGGGTTAGCGCGGGTGATGGGAATCTGCCGCTCGACCAGCCGGGCATTCAGCTGCCGGGCGGAAAAGGAGGCGTTGGTACGCCCGGTCCACAAGACGTTGCGTGGCGGATAGCGGTCGATCAGACGCGGCAGGGCGGCTACCTGGTCTTCGCTGGTGGCGGCGATGACCAGCCAGTCCAGGCTGCGGGTGAAAAGGGGCAATCGCCGCCCCAAACTATCAGAAAGCCGGGTGGCGCCAGGCCCGCCGTTGATCAGCACAGTGCGCCCGCCAGGGGTTTGAATCAAAATGGCTTCGGCCGAGCCGACATCCAGGAAGGTGAGGTGTAGCTGACGGTCTGGAAGGCTGAATGCGGCGCGCCAGATGAGCAGGGTGAGGGTAAACAAAACGGCCAGAATGGTGGTGGCTGGCAGGTACTCGAAGTGCGCTCTCAGGCGGGTGAGAAAATCTTTTAAACGGGACCAGCCAAAGGTCCCGCCGAGAAGCGCCGCGTAGTAGCTGAGAACAAAGCCGAGGGAGAGATTCCCCAAAAAGAGGCTGCCGTTCGGGATGCGGTCGAACCATTCGACGAGGCGAATCGTGTAGGTGACAAAGGGCCAGGCTCCCCAGGCGGTGATTTGCCCCAACCCAAACCAGATGTGGCTGAGCAGGGTCGCCAGGCCTCCCAGGATCATCACGGCCGGTTGGACGGGCAGGATGAAGGGATTGGCAATAAATGAAATGAGCGAGATGCGTTTGAAGTGATAGGCCATGATTGGTAGGGTGGTGAGTTGGGCGGCCAGGGTGAGCAGGAAGAAATCGGAAATGGGGCCGCTGAAGGTGCGGGTGATTTCGGGGGTGGTGTAACGCTGGAGCAAGTTTTCAACCAGGCGGGAGAGGGGTTCGCCATATAAGATGAGGCCGAGGGTAGCAAAGAAGGAGAGTTGAAACCCGACATCCCACAAGATGAGTGGGTTGAAGAGCGCCATGAGGGCGGCAACGAAGCTCAGGGTGTTGAGGGCAATTTGACGCCGCCCGACCTGGCGAGCGAGCAAGGATAAGGTGCCCATCAGCGCGGCGCGTACCACGGCGGCATCGGCGCCGACCAGGAAGGTGTACAGGCCGATGCCGAGGATGGCAAGCACATCTCCGCGCCGCCGTCCAAACAGACGGCTGAAGAAGGCGATGAAGATGGCGGCAATGATGGAGATGTTGAAGCCGGAAATGGCAATGATGTGCGCCGTGCCGGTGTTTTTGAAGGCCTCTTGCAGTTTGGGAGTGAGGCCGGTATCTATGCCCAGCAGGATGCCTGCCAGGAGGGAGGCTTCGGGATCGGGGAAGAGGCGATAAATGTTTTGTAGCGAGGTTTCTTTGAAGGCGTAGATGGCTTTGATTATTGGATTGCCGCGCGATTCGGGTAGATGTGTGGCTTCAGCGATGGGCATGTAGGAGAGGATTCCCTGGCGGGCGAGGTAATCGCGGTAGGAAAATTCTTCGTCGGCGGGCGGGGTTTTCAGTCGGCCGCGCAGGCGTAGCAGATCGCCGTAGTGGAAGGTCTGGTTGGGGGCAACGCGGGCCAGGATCAGGCCGTAGCGGGGCAACTCGCCATTGCCAGCATCTACGGTTTCTACCCGGATGCTCAGGTTGGTGAAGCGATCGCGATCATCGGGTGGTTCGATCAGCCAGCCGGTGACCAGGACTTCGTAATCGGCGTCATTGTAAAAGGCTACGTTGCTGGGGGTGATTGGGATCTGTTCTGCCTGGTAGCGAACGGCGCCGAGCAAGGCAATGAGCAATATCAGTGCCAGGGTGGAAAGGCGCGTGGAGCGTCCCAGCCGCCAGGTCAGGAGGGCAACCAAGGCCTGAAAAGCGAGTAGGGCAAGCCAGATGGGCAAAGGAGCATGTGCCTGCTGGGCAAGCAGGATGCCTGCCAGGAAGGCCAGCGAAAGCCACATCAGTGGCGGGCGAAGTAGTGTGCCTTCGCCCGCGAGCCAGGAGGAGGATGATGCCGGGGTTTCCACGTTTCTTTCCATGATAGCATAACTTGGGCTGAATTGCAGATTTCCGCCGCCTCGTTTATTATGGCTTTCCCATTATTGTCTTTGGCGCCAGAAGAACGTTGACGTTTCGCAGTGACGATATATCAGAGTTTTGTACGAGAGAAACCAGGATAAAATTACGCTGGAGTATACCTGTGAGTAAAAAGAAGTTAATTCTGGTAACCGGTGCAACCGGCTATGTGGGTGGGCGGCTGGTGCCGCGCTTGCTGGAGGCTGGCTTTGCGGTGCGCTGCCTAGTACGGGATGCAAAGCGCCTGGATGATCGCCCCTGGCGGCGACAGGTGGAGGTGGTAGAAGGCGATGCACTGAAGCCCGAGTCGCTAGCGCCGGCCATGCGAGATGTGTGTTGTGCTTATTATCTCATCCATGGGATGCAGGGGGGGAAGGTGAATGCGCAGCGCGATATGGACGCGGCCCGAAATTTTCGCGAAGCCGCGGAGGCCGCCGGCGTGGATCGCATCATTTATCTGGGCGAGCTGGTGGACCCAACGACCTCGCTTTCACCGTATTTACGTGCCCGGCACGAGGTGGGTTATATCTTGCGGCGTGGGCGGGTGCCGGTTACTGAGTTTCGCGCCGGCATGATTGTGGGGTCGGGGAGTGCCTTGTTTGAGATGGTGCGCTACCTGGTGGAACGTCAACCGTTTCTTTTTTGCCCGGCCTGGTTTTATTCTCTGGCGCAGCCGATTGCCATTCGGGATGTGCTGGAATATCTGATCCAGGCGCTTTTTACCCCCGAGAGTGTGGGCAAAATGATTGAAATTGGAGGCGCAACCCGCCTGACCTACGCGGAAATGTTGCAAACCTATGCTCGCGAACGGGGTCTGAAGCGTCGCCTGATCCGCTTGCCGTTTCATGCGCCCTATCTTTCGGCTTATTGGGTGCACATGGTCACGCCGATTCATTGGCGGGTGATCTTGCCCTTAATCGAGGGTCTGCGCGCTAATTTGATTGTGCGCGATGCTCTGGCGAGGCGACTGTTCCCACAAATTCAGCCGCTCGATTTTCAGACGGCGGTTCACCTGGCATTGCGGCGCATCCTGCGCGAGGATGTGGAGACTTCGTGGGCTGATGCGCTGGTTACCGTAGCCGGGGATACGCGTCCCTACACGTTTGCGATACAAGAGGGGATGATGATCGAACGCCGCCAGACCTGCCTGGATGTCCCCCCAGAGACGGTTTATCGCGCCTTCGCCGG
>JBMFPJ010000174.1:0-4988 GCA_049969175.1 Anaerolineae bacterium
AAGCGTTCGAGTTCGACTCCGTTCGGGGCGATGACGATCTCCTCGGCGGGCAGCCGCATCCGGTAGGCGCGTTCCAGGATTTGTTGTAAGGCGCGGGTGATGGTGATGAGGCGCTTGCGCCCCGGCAGCCGGGCAAACAGGCGATGCCAGGCCGGACCAAGCCAGCCAGAAGGGGGAAGGTGAATTTCAAAGAGAGTGGGCAGCCCGATAAGCAGCCCAAAGACGGCAGATTGGGGCATCCAGACATAGAGGGCATGAGGGGAGAGGGCGCGGGCGCGTCCGACGGCCTGGAAAGTAAACAGGCGCCGGTTGCGGCCAGGCAGCCATTCGATAGGGAAGGTGACCGGCAGGCCGTAGTGTTGTTGCAGTGCCGCGGGTGTCGGGTGTTCACCGCTTTCGGGGACGAGAAGCGTCAGGTTGTGCCCTAGCTGAACGAGAGCCGCACAGGCCTTCATGACCTGGATGCTGTTGGCGGTTTCGGATGGCACCCGCGAGCCAGCAATGGCAATGATGTTCATGCTTCACCTTCCAGGCGAGCGCGTTGGGCGAGTTCACGCAGGCCAAGAGCAACGATCAGCCCCACCGAAGTGAGGAAAAAGGCCGAAAGCAGGGCAGCCTGTCCGAGGTAGCCAAAGCGCGGCACGAGGGGGAAGATGAGCAGAGTTTGGAGCAGGGCAGCCAGGGCAGTGACCCAAAGTGGCACAGCGGGTCGGCCGAGCGCCAGCCAGAGGGGACGGTTCCAATGGAAGATGTTGGCAAAGCCAAAGCCGATGAAGAGGAGGATGACCGCGGGGTAGGCGGGAGCAGCGTCGGCGCCATAGACGAGGGGAATCAGCCACCAGCCAAGAGCGATCAGCCCGCCTCCGGCTGCGACGGTCCAAGCGCTGGCCAACAAGCTGACGCGGCGCAACAGGCGACGGGTGGTCTGCCACTGGCGTTGGGCGATAGTGTGGGCGATTTCGGCATAGGTCGGCCAGATGAACGGTTCGATGGGGAGCATCACCAGGTTGAGGAGCGAGAGCGCCAGTTTGAAGTAACCTACCTCGGCCTGTGAACGAAACGCAGCCAGGAAAAGGGGAGCGGCATCGCGGCCAAGCAGGGTGACGGTGCCGTTCAGGTTGGTGTTGATGGCAAAAGAGAAAGCTGCCCGCCATGCAGTAAAGTGATGCAGGGAAACGCGCCACCAGCCTGTCCCCAGCGCCGAATCTGCCTGGCGGAAAGCCCAAAAGGTGAGCAAGAACGCCGCCACCGTTTTGCCCAACAGGTAGGCTGTTAGCACCTCCCACATGCCGCGCCGCAAGAGAAAGGCCAGGAAAATGAAAGTAGCGGTGAGGATGCTCTGGATGGTGTTGACCAGGGCAATGCGGTCAAAGCGTTTGAAAGTTTGCAATACGCCGGTGGAGGTTTCGTACACCAGGTTGGAGAGCAGAACCAGGCCATACACGGCGAAAAGCGACAGGGTGGCCGGATCATGGGTCAACAGGGGAACCAGCCAGGGGAGCAATGCCAGGAGCACCAGGTAGGTGAGCACGGAGGTCAGCGCTTCCAGCGAGCCGATTCCTTTGATGATCGCCGCGGCCCGGGGTTGATCCTTCTGCTGAATGGCCTCGCTGAGATATTTCACCGTCACTTCGCTCATGCGGAAGGAAAGCAAACGATTGACATTGGAGACCAGTACCAGTACCGTGCCGGAGATCAGTCCATAGCCTTCGATGCCCAGCAGGCGCACGGCGAAAATACCCTGAGCAAAACTCAGCGCCGCGGCAAGCGTGGCGCTGCTGAAGAGATAACTGCTGTTGCGGACAACGCGTCCGAGCAAACTATCCTGCCGCCAGGCAGCGAAACGTTGACGCAGAGAAGTCACGCTGTAATCACCTCACGCGCCCACTCTCGTTCGGCGTTATACCATTCGACCAGGCGCGTAATTCCCTCACGCAGGCCCACTTGAGGTTGCCAGCCGAGTAATTTCCCCGCTTTGCTCACATCGGCCCAGTTTTGGAACATGTCGGCCGGGTTGGCCGGGCCGTATTCCACCTGAGCCTTTTTACCGATGATTTCTTCAATCAGGTGAATCAAGCGATTGATGGTGATGACTTCATGCCCGCCGAGGTTGATGATCTCATAGCCCAGGGGTTTAAGCGCCAGGATGGTGCCGCGCGCAATATCATCCAGGTAAGTAAAGCCACGCGACTGTTCCCCCGTGCCGTTCACCCACACTGGCCGGCCCTCGCTGATCCATTGCACAAAGCGGAAGAGAGCCAGGTCAGGCCGTCCCGCCGGGCCATAAACAGTGAAATAGCGCACGATGCTGATGTCAATGCCGTGCAGATAATGATAGGCATGGCACAAGGCTTCAGCGCCTTTTTTGCTGGCGGCGTAAGGCTGGAGCGGCTCACTACTGGAGGCTGTCTCCGGTGTAGGATAGGGTGGATTTGCCCCATAAATGCTGGATGTGGAGGCGAAAAGGAACTTCGGCACGCCGCTCTGGCGACATAGCTCCAACATGTTGAGCGTGCCGATGACGTTTGCCTCGACGTAAATCCACGGATTCTCGACGCTGGCACGTACCCCGGCCCGCGCGGCCAGATTCAACACCGCATCAAAACGGACCCCGGAGCGGGTGACCGTTTCGATGATGGATTTCTCGGCGATATCTGCTTTGTAGAAAGTAAAGCCAGGCATTTGCTGCAAACGCCGCAGACGATACTCCTTCATGCGGACATCGTAAGCGTCGTTCATGTTATCCACGCCAACGACCTGATGTCCGTCCTGCAGCAAAGACTCCGCCACGCGGGCACCGATAAACCCTGCCGCGCCAGTGACCAGATAGTTTGCCATCAGAGCCTCTCTACCTTTGGATTATTCTTGCCCAAATTGCCGAGTGCATTGCGACTATCGAAAATAAAAGAAGCCATTTCTAAAATTGCAGCATAATCATACACCTTATGGTTGGTGATAATCAGCACACAATCGGCGGCGCGCACCGCAGCCATCAGGTCTGTGACGCTATCCATCTGCCAGCCATCGTATTCATGGTGAATGTGCGGAATGTAGGGATCATGGTATTCGACAATGGCGCCTTTTTGGCGCAGTAGACCGATCACATCCAGCGCCGGCGATTCGCGCACATCGTCAATATCGGGCTTGTAGGCCACTCCCAACACCAGCACACGCGCTCCTTTGAGCGTCTTGCCGCGATCGTTCATGGCATCCAGCACACGGCTGACCACATAACGCGGCATGTTGGTATTGATCTCATCGGCCAGTTCGATGAAGCGTGCATTGTAATTAAACGACTTCATCTTCCACGAAAGATACAGCGGATCGATCGGAATGCAATGACCGCCCAGGCCCGGTCCCGGCGTGAATTTCATAAAGCCGAATGGCTTGGTTGCCGCGGCATCAATCACTTCCCAAACATCCACGCCCAAATGCTCGCACATGATCGCCAGCTCGTTGACCAGGCCGATATTGATCATGCGGAAAGTGTTTTCCAGCAATTTCGCCATTTCGGCCGCTTCGGTAGAAGAGACCCGGTGAATCGTCTGGATGGCTCCGCCATACCAGGCCGCGGCCACCTCCCCGCAGGCTTCGGTGATCCCGCCCAGCACCTTGGGCGTGTTCACCGTTGTCCAATCCTTGCGACCCGGGTCCACCCGTTCTGGCGAAAAGGCCAGGAACCAATCCTCCCCCACCTTCAGACCGTTGGCATCGCCCAGCATAGGCAAGAGCACCTCGCGCGTCGTGCCCGGATACGTCGTCGATTCCAGCACAACCACCATGCCTTTGTGCATGTATTTGGCCAGCTCCCCCGTCGCCGACATAATATAGGACATGTCCGGGTCGCCGGTCTTGCGGAGCGGCGTCGGCACACAAATACTGACGGCGTCCATTTCGGCCAGCACCGAAAAATCCGCCGTCGCCTGCAAATGCCCCGAATTCACCAGCGCAGCCACCGCCTCCGATTTGACATCGGAAATGTATGATTCCCCTTTGCGCAGTTTTTCAATCTTGCGCGCATCGGGATCCACACCGGTGACGGGAAAACCAGCCTCGCCAAACACCACTGCCAGCGGTAGCCCTACATAACCCAGGCCCAAAACGGCCACGCGAGCGGTTTTTTCTTGCAACTTCTTGATAAGCGTATCTTTGATCGTCATTTTTCCTCCCCCTCACGTCCTCCGCGGAGGGCAAAACGTGAGGGCAAAAGCATATTTTCTGAAACTCAAAACAAAGTGAGTTGTTTCGGCTCTTCCTTTGTCACTTCTTCAGCCTTCGCCACAGGCGCGGGACGATGAAGCGCCGCTCGTGCCTGTTCCAATAGCTGTGGCAGGCGAGCAAAATCAGCCAGAATTACCGGTTTCAACGCCGCCTGATGTAAGGCTGCCGCCGGGTGGAACATGGCAATCACAAAGCGATCGCCAATTCGTCGCATCTGGCCATGCACTGCACTGATCTTCGCACCGGGCATAAACTTGCCCATCGAAAAGCGTCCCAGGGTAATGATAATCTTGGGATTAATCGCTGCAATTTGCCGTTCGAGATATTCATCACAGGCAGCCAGTTCCTCCGGCAACGGATCGCGATTGTTCGGCGGACGGCACTTCACCACATTGCCAATCCACACATCGCTGCGCTTCAACCCGGCCTGAGCCAGCAACTGATCCAAAAACTGGCCTGCCGCCCCCACAAAGGGGCGTCCCTGCTCATTTTCGTGAAAGCCCGGCCCCTCACCGATCAACATGATCTCAGCCTGTGCCGATCCTTCCCCTGGAACTGCTTTCTTGCGCGAATGATGCAACGGGCAGCGAGTGCAAACCGCCACTTCTTTCGCCACCTGGGCCAGGACTTCTTCGGGATTCATGGTTTCACCTTCCGCTCGATTCTTCTGTTTGCATCGAATTTCTCGACTTTCTATCAGGGAGTGTTTTGAAATTCATGTTCCAACCACAGATGAACACAGATAAATTGGAGTTACAAGGTAATTT
>JBMFPJ010000175.1:0-4983 GCA_049969175.1 Anaerolineae bacterium
GAGCGCGGTTTCAAGGTAGCCGTGCAAAAGCTGGATCCTTATATCAACGTGGACCCGGGGACGATGTCACCCTATCAGCATGGGGAGGTGTACGTGCTGGATGACGGAGCAGAGACCGACCTGGATTTGGGCCATTATGAGCGGTTCATTGACATTCGCCTGAGTCGGGTGAGCAATTTCACCACCGGTCAGGTCTATGCCGAGATCATCGCCAAAGAACGGCGAGGGGATTTCCTGGGAGGCACCATTCAGGTGATTCCCCACATCACCAATGAGATTAAGCGGCGAGTGGGGCTGGTGGCGAAAGAAACGGGCGCCGAGATCGTCATCGTGGAAGTAGGCGGCACGGTAGGTGACATCGAATCGCAGCCCTTCCTGGAGGCGCTGCGCCAGTTACGCAATGAAGTGGGACGCGAAAACTGCCTTTTTGTCCATGTCACCTGGTTACCTTACATTGGAGCCACCGGCGAAATCAAGACGAAACCCACCCAACACTCAGTGGCAGCCTTGCGTTCTATGGGCATTTCGCCCCAAATGATCATCGCCCGCTCCGATCAGCCGGTGAGCGATGGGATTTGCGAGAAAATTGCCCTCTTTTGCGATGTGGAAAAGCGCGCCGTGGTGCCTATGGCTACCGCCAAAGTTTTGTACGAAGTACCCCTGTTGTTAGAGCAACTGGGCGTGGCGGATTTCATCATCGAGAAGCTCAACCTGAAGGCCACGCGCACTCCCGACTGGAAACCCTGGCGCAATTTGGTTGAACAGGTGTACCTGCCCAAACCCAAAGTGAAAGTTGCACTGGTGGGAAAATACGTGGAGTTGCAGGACGCTTACATGTCCGTCCGCGAGGCGCTCAAACATGCTGCGCTGGCTGCCGGGGTGGAAGTGGAAATTTGCTGGGTGCACTCAGTCGATTTGGAGAAAAACAAAGGCTGGGAGGTGCTTAAATCCGCAGATGGGATTTTAGTCCCCGGGGGGTTTGGTTCGCGCGGTATCGAAGGGAAGATCATGGCAGCACGTTTCGCTCGTGAGCAACAAGTACCCTACCTGGGGCTGTGTCTTGGAATGCAGGTGATGTGCATTGAGTTTGCCCGTCACGTGCTCAACCTGGAGGACGCCAATTCTAGCGAATTCGACCGCGGCACGCGACACCCCGTCATTGATCTGATGCTGGATCAACGCTCGATCACGGACATGGGCGGCACCATGCGGTTGGGGCTGTATCCGTGTGTGCTGCAAAAAGGCACGAAGGCCGCGGCAGCCTACGGGGTAGAACGAGTAGAAGAACGCCATCGCCATCGCTTTGAATTCAACAATGCTTATCGCCAGGCCTTTGAAAAAGCGGGAATGGTTTTCTCGGGGCTCTCTCCGGATGGGAAGCTGGTCGAAATCGCCGAGCTGGCGGATCACCCCTATATGCTTGGTTCGCAATTCCACCCCGAATTTTTATCGCGCCCGATGCGGCCACATCCCCTCTTTGTGGGCTTCCTGCAAGCAGTGAAAGAAAGAGCCAATCTCACGGCGCAGGCCAGGGAATGATGACAGGATCGGTGTAACCGTGTTTTTCCACCGTGTAGAGTTTTCCCGAAGAAGGCTGAGAGCAACCGGGGTCGTCGCGCACGGTGTAGGTGGTGGTGAATTGATCCGGGTAGGAATCGGTCCACCAGATTAAATTGCCATCCTGGCAAACAAACAATTCGAGAAAATAACCGCGATCGTCATCGGCGGTCATTTTGACGCGGTCCCAGGTGATGGTCACCCGGTTGCCATTACGCACTGCCTGTACATTTTTAGGTGGCTTATAAAGTGTGCTCGGAATCACTTTCAGGTTGACTTCCTGATAGGCAATGCGGGAAATATCTCCCACCACATCTACCACCGAGGGCGCCACCCAACAGAAATAGTGCAGTTTATCAAACTTGACGAATAACCAGCGGCTATAAATGAAGCGGCCGCGTACCGTTCCGGTATCGCCAGGATACAAATCTGCAGCGTGCAAATAGGCCACCGATGGGCCATAACGGCAGTGTGCCTGTTTGTTCACCGTCACGGTAGGGAAGGCAAAAGTGGCGGTCGCGGTGATGGTTGGGGTAAAGGTAACGGTGGGTGTAAACGTCTGGGTCGCCGTCCAGGTGGGTAGGGATGTCGCGGTGAGACTGGGCGTCTGCGAGGGCAAGAGGGTGGCCGTCGGCGCAGCAGATGTGGCCGTCAGTGCGACAGCCACCTGCGTGGCCGGGTTTTGCCCGGTCGGCGCACAGGCCATGAGCAGGAAAAATATACAGAACCATCCTACCAAACGATACATAGTCACCTTCCTCAATTAGGCATTTTGGCTTCGCGGTTGAATCCTTGCCAGGCGAGGCGATAGAGCCACCCTGGCTGACTCTGCACGGGAGCCGCCGTCACTCGTTCATACCAGCGCGCTTCGGCTTGCCGGGCTTCCTGAAAACAATGCCGTGACCATGCTTCCCGTTCCGGGCGAGAAGCAGCAGCCCGACGCAGCGCCCCGGTCACAAAGTCTTGCTCCATTTGATTGCGTTCAGGGGCATACAACGCCAGGCGAGTGTCAAAATCCAGCAACGTGGCGCGATGCAATTTCTCATGTTGCCAGAAAAGCGACTCACCATCATACTCGCCGGAAGGCGCACCCACTGAAACTGCAGCGGCGCAATCCCACCACACCGGCTTGAAAATGGACGTGCAGGGAGCAGCCGTAGCGGTCACAAAATGGACGAGATGCTGCGGATGTAGGTAGGAGACCAGCGAGCCAGCCGTCTGGCTATGGCGCGCCGGGCCAAAGCCAGCGTGCATGCACACCGTCGAATTGGCCCAACCGCGATCAGGGCGCCAGGCGGAATCGCCGCCATCTTCATGGCTACGCAACGCCGAAAAAAAGGAATGGACGGTCAATTCTCCGTTTTGCAAATGCTTCAGGGAGCATTGCAGGCGCGCGGCGCTGTTGCTGAAACGGGTGTAAAGCCTATCGGAATAATCGCGGGCAAAATTGAAATCGCTACGGTTCTTGCACCAGCCCCGCTCCACAGCATGATGGACCAGATCGGGCGAAACCAGGTCCCATTCCGTCTCGATCGTGAGCCGGTTAGAAATGGCATACATACCGCGCACCTGGCGAGCTGCCCAATGCCGTCCTACCACTTCCAGCACCCAGGCATCCTGCGGATCGGCGAGCAAAAACGAATTATGGTAATAAAGCGGCTGCCGAAAGCCCCCATTCCCACCCTGCCCATGTTCAGCCACCAAGCCGGTGATCACCTCCACTGCTTCTCGCGCGGTCACCGCCCGCTCCAAGGCCAGGCGCAGCAGATCCATCCCGGTCAGCGTTTTCTCTTTGATGACCGGCTCCCTGGCAAACACCGCTTCGTTGCCGATGACCAGCCCATGTTCATTGAACCCCATCTCGGCCCCCCACATCCAAAACGGACGAGAAAGGACAACCGACCAGGTTCGCTTCACCTGTGGGATGGCGATATACGTACATTTTAGCCGGCTGCCAGCGGGGTGCTCTCCCCCGGGTACAAATTCCAGCACCTGCGCCTCGTTCGGCTCGCGGTCAGAATTTTTTCCAAAGAGCATCACCCCTTCGCGGGTCACAGCAGGAGTAGCAACCAGAGTATCGCACATCAGATCACCAGCACCCTCACCGTTTCTCCGGCGCTCAAGCCTGTTGCCGCCGGTGGAATACGCAGCAAGCCATCGGCCGCTGCCAGCGTAAAAATTAAATTGGACTTTCCAAAAATCGGCTCAGCCAGATATTCTCCCTCCTGGATGGGCACCAGGCGTACTGGCCACCAATCTTCGCGCCCCGCCTGAGAAGGCAGGTTGACCGTCAACTGCGCCTGAATATATGGGCGCGGCCGGTTCGTTGGCTGGCCAAGCATTTTTTCGATCACCGGCGCTACGAACAAATAACCGTTCACCAGCGCACTGACTGGATTGCCCGGCAGTCCAATGACCGCTTTGCCATCGCACACGCCCAAAATCGTCGGCTTGCCCGGGCGAGTATTGATGCCATGCACCAGCACTCCTGGCGCTCCCAGCGAATTAATCACCTCGGCAGTCATATCGCGCGTGCTGGCCGAAGAGCCAGCCGTAATGACCACCACATCGCATTCCGCCAGCGCCTGCGCCGCCACTGCCTGCAAAGCACTTTTTTCATCTGGAACAATGCCATAAAAAACCGGCTCCCCACCACTTTTGCGCACCAGCGCCCCCAGGGTATAAGCGTTGATGTCGCGCACCTGCCCTGGTAGCGGACGTTGCGTCGGGGGGACCACCTCATCTCCTGAGGAAATAATGGCGACTCTTACCTTTCGGGCCACGCGCAGCGAAAGGATTCCCAGCGCCATCAAGCCGCCAATCTCCGCCGGGCGAATCAGGCGGCCCCGCGGCAGGATCACCGCTCCGTCGGCCACATCCTCACCGATACGAATCACATTCTCGCCCTCGGCCACCGCCCGCAACACTTCGATCTCCGCAGATGTGCCGGGGGTTGCTGCTGCCACCTGGGTATATTCCAGCATTACCACCGCGTCGGCGTTTTCGGGCAACATCCCCCCCGTGTGAATCAGGGCACATTCCCCGCTTTGCAGCGAAAAAGACGGGGCTGCGCCCATGGGCACCTCGCCGATCAGGGTCAAATACGCCGGCAGAGATTCGCTGGCGCCAAAGGTATCTCGCGCCCGCACAGCGTAACCATCTACCGAGGAACGGGGAAATTCGGGCAAAGAATGCGGGGCACGCACGTCTTCGGCGGTTACCCGCCCCAGGGCAGAGACAACGTCAATCGGCTCGCTATCCACCTCCCGTCCGGCAAGATGCGAGAGTAAGAGAGCGCGCCCCTCATCGGGTGGAAGAAGAGTCAAAAATTCGGGCATCTCAGCGTAACCAGAAAGTCAGAGTCAGAAAATAAGCCGTCAGCCCCAACACCGCAACAGCATTGGTGCTGAACAATCTCCAAATGGG
>JBMFPJ010000176.1:0-4951 GCA_049969175.1 Anaerolineae bacterium
AGCCATTGCCGCGGCGACGATCAACGCTGCTCATGCTATTCGTCGCGCCGATACAATTGGTTCGATTGAGCCAGGCAAACAGGCGGATTTGCTCATCCTTTCGGTGCCCGATTATCGTCATTTGGGCTATCGCTTTGGCACCAACCTGGTCAGGCAAGTGGTGAAACGCGGATGGGTATATTCCGTTGATGTTGGTTATTACCGGACGGCGTAGCGATGAAGTTGTTGCATTTTGCCGATGCGCATATTGACATGGCGAACTACGGTCGCCAGGACCCACAGACCGGCTTGCCGCTGCGCGTGCTGGATTTCCTCAAATCGCTGGATACGATTGTAGATGCGGCTATCGCTGAGAAGGTGGATCTGGTGATCTTTGCCGGTGACGCCTACAAAGATCGCACACCTGTGCCCACCTTTCAGCGCGAATGGGGCAAGCGCATCATGCGCCTTTCGCAGGCGAAGATTCCCACTTTGCTTTTGGTGGGCAATCACGATGTCTCACCGGCGGCGCAACGGGCGCATGCCATTCAAGAGTTCGATACGCTCCAGGTGCCGTTTGTGCGCGTGCTGCAAAAGCCGCAATTTTTAGGGCCAGCGGAACTGTGGAATCTACCAGTGCAGGTGATTGCGTTGCCGTGGGTTTCGCGCTCCGGGTTGATGGCGGCGTTGGAGATGAGCGCGGTCAACCCGGCAAAAGTTTTTGCCGGTTTAGAGGAGCGAATTACGGCGCTGGTTCAGGATTGGTTGAGCGAGGCCGATGCCTCGCTGCCCACCTTGCTCACCGCCCATGCTTCGGTGCAGGGAGCGACCTTTGGCTACGAGCGCACGGTGATGCTGGGAGCTGATTTCCTCCTGCCGGCCTCGCTGGTCAAAGATTCACGCCTGGATTATGTGGCATTGGGGCACATTCATAAGCCACAAGACCTGAACAAAAACGGTCATCCGCCGGTGATTTACCCCGGTTCGATTGAGCGCGTGGATTTTGGCGAGGCGGAAGACGAAAAGTTCTTTGTCATTGCCGAGGTGGAGCGCGGCCAAACGAAGGTGATGTGGAGAAAAATCGAGGGGACGCGTCCGTTCATCGATCGCCGCGTTACCCTGCAATCCGAGAAGAACGTGAACGAGGTGTTGCAGGCCGCGTTGCCGCGCCCGGTTCAAATCGCCGGGGCAATCGTCCGTTTGACAGTGGAATATCCTCGTGAATGGGATGCCTTGATTGACGAGGCGGCATTGCGAAAATATGCTGAAGAGGCTTTTGAGTTTCATCTCGTCAAACGCCCCCAAATGGAGGCGCGTATTCGGTTGCCCGGAGATCAACCGGTGAGTAGCCTTTCGCCGCTGGAGTTGCTGGATTTGTACTGGCGTTCTACCCATGCCGAAGATGCGGAAGAGCTGCAGAAACTGGCAAGCGAGATTCTCAGCGAGGAGGCCACAGGCGAAGAGCCTGAGTAATTGCCTATACATTATTTTGCTGCAAGGAGGTGGTTATGTCTGCACAACGTTCACGGTATCGCTGGTTCGTGGTAGTGGTCTTTTTCTTTTTCATGTTGTTGCACCAGACGGATAAACTGCTGATCGGGCCGCTGAAATCGCAAATCAGCGCCGATTTTGGCATCAACAATACGCAGTTCGGTCTGGTGGTGACGGGGGCGTTGATTGTGGGGACAGTGCTCTACCCGGTATGGGGATATTTGTACGATCACTTTGGCCGGGCGAAATTGCTCTCTCTGGCCTCGTTCATTTGGGGTTCGACCACCTGGCTGGCTGCGGTGGCGCGTACCTACCCGGCTTTCGTGGCGGCACGTGCCTCGACCGGCATTGATGATTCCTCCTACCCCGGCCTGTACACGCTGATGGCCGATTATTTTGAGCCGCAGATGCGCAGCCGAATTTATGGCATTTTGCAAATTGCGCAACCGCTGGGCTATTTGATCGGCATGGTGCTGGCGTTGATGATGGCCCCAGGATTGGGTTGGCGCAATGTGTTTTTCATCACCGGTGGCCTGGGGCTGGCCATTGCCCTGACGATCTTCCTGGGGGTTAAAGAAATGCCGCGTGGGCGGGCCGAACCAGAATTCGAAGAGATGAGTGAAATGCCGCAATTCCGCTTTTCCTGGGCGGAGGCCAGGGAAATATTCAAGAAGCGCACCATGTGGTTTATCTTCTTGCAGGGATTTGCTGGCGTATTCCCCTGGAATGTGATTACTTATTTTTTCTTCGATTACCTGGAAAAAGAGCGGGGCTACGATAGTACCAGTATCCTTTTTACCATGGGGCCGGTCATCTTGGTGCTGGCCAGTGGTTATTTCGTCGGGGGGACCGCCGGAGATTTGCTCTTCAAACGAACGAACAAGGGGCGCATCCTGGTCTCGATCATTGGCGTGCTGTTTGGCGCTTTGTTCCTTTTCCTGGCGATTCAAACACCCGTGCAAGCGCGCGGCGTCTTTTTTGTCCTCATGTTGTTGACGGCTATTTTCATGCCGTTTTCTTCTCCCAATGTGGTTTCGACGGTGTATGATGTCACCGTGCCCGAAGTTCGTTCTACGGCACAGGCAGTGGAATACTTCATCGAAAACGCCGGAGCGGCGTTTGCTCCGCTTCTGGCGGGGATCCTGGCCGATGCTTTCAGCTTGAAGACGGCTATTCTGACGATTTGTCTCACTGCCTGGGCTTTGTGCTTTTTCTTCTACCTGGGTGCACTCTTCACGGTAGATGCCGATATTCGCGCTTTGCGTGGTCAGATGGCGCAGCGGGCGAAAATGGTATAATGAGCGCGCTCACTGCGTAAATTCCCACGATCGTGGTTTAGTAAGGAGATACTTATGTCTGGTCACTCGAAATGGTCCACCATTAAGCGCAAAAAAGGTGTGGCAGATGCCCGCCGTGGCGCCCTTTTCACTCGGCTCACCCGCGAAATTGTCCTGGCAGCCCGCGAAGGTGGTGGCGACCCGGAAGCCAATTTCCGCCTGCGCCTGGCAATTGATAAAGCCCGCTCCGAGAACATGCCCAAAGAAAACATCGAGCGCGCCATCAAACGCGGCACCGGCGAAGATAAAGAAGGCGGCAATTTTGAAGAAGTCATGTATGAGGGTTACGCCCCGCACGGCGTCGCACTGATGATCGAAGCCGTTACCGATAACCGTAACCGCACTGTAGCCGAATTGCGACACGCTCTCAGCCGTGCCGGCGGTAGCCTGGCCGAGTTAGGCGCCGTCAGCTGGCAATTTGAGCGTTCCGCCTATTTTTCCTTTCCCTCCAGCGCCTTGAACTACGACAAAGCCTTTGAACTGGCATTGGATGCTGGCGCCAGCGATGTGACCGAAGACAACGGCACGATTGAAATCATTGGCCCGGTCGAATCCTTCAAAGAAATTGCCAACCGCCTCCATGCGGCCAAAGTACAGCCCGAAGAAGCCGGGTTGCGCATGATTCCCAAGCAGGAAATTGAGCTTAGCCCGGAAGATACCGTTCAGGTGCTCAAAGTCATCGAAACCCTGGAAGAATTGGACGACGTGCAGAACGTGTACTCCAATCTCAAGGTCTCTGACGAAGCCCTCGCCACCCTCGAAACCGCCTGAAAAGGTGCTTTCCTGCCTGGCAATTCATGACGCTCGCCCTTGGGATGGATCCGGGAACTGCCACGACCGGCTTTGGGCTGGTCCGCCTCTTACCAGATGGTGGGCTGGTCGCCGTTGAATTTGGCGTTTTCACCACCCCCAGAGACCTGCCGCCGGCGCAACGTCTCCTTTTGCTTCATCGCCAGGTGAGTGACCTGCTTCATCTCCACCGCCCGGATACCGCCGCGGTGGAGAAACTGTTTTTTCAACGCAACATCACCACGGCCATGGCGGTGGGGCAGGCGCGCGGTGTGATCTTGCTGGCCCTGGCACAGGCCGGAGTGGGAATTTTTGAATACACCCCCAATGAGGTCAAGCAGGCCGTGGCCGGTTACGGCTCGGCCGACAAGCGCCAGGTGCAGGAAATGGTGCGTGCCCTGCTCGGCCTTGCCACCATCCCGCAGCCCGATGACGCCGCCGATGCCCTGGCCATTGCCATCACCCATCTGCATACCCATCGTTATGAATGAGATTGAGCATGGAAATCATCACCCGCATTAAAAAAGCGGCTCGCATTCTGTTGCACGGCGAAGCCGAAAAGAAAAAACGCAACCCCATTCCCGCCATTACCCCTGAAGAACTGGCCGAAATCCATCAATTTTTCCCCCGCCCCAAATTTTTCATCCTCGGTCACGCCCGTTCAGGCACCACCCTGCTCATGCGCCTGGTGCGCCTGCATCCGGCCATTCATTGCAACTACCAGGCGCACTTTTTCACTCGTAAGCCACTGCTCAAATCCTTGGTCGATTCGCCCGAAATCGAAGAATGGCTCACGCGCAAATCCAACCGTTGGAATCAAGGACGGGACCTTTCGCCGCTCGTCCTGCGCGCTGCCGCCGACTTCATCATGGAACGCGAAGCAGCCCGCCTGGGAAAGCGTATCGTTGGCGATAAAAGTCCCTCATCCACCATCCACGGGCAGGCCGTGTGCGACATGTACGCCCTCTACCCGGATGCCAGGCTCATCCACATCATTCGTGACGGGCGCGATGTGCTCATCTCAGAACGCTTCCGCAATTTCGTCGAAGAATCCAAATTCCTGACCGCCGAAGACAGACGCATCATTGCCGACCTTCAAACTGACCCCGCTCCCTTCAGCGACGGACGCCGCTCCATCTTTACCGAAACCTTCATCCGCACCATCGCTCAACGCTGGGCCGACGACGTGAGCGAAATTGACGCCGAAGCCCATCGCCTCTACGGGGAGGCCTACGCCACCATCCGCTACGAAGACCTGCTCGCCCGCCCGTTCGAAGAACTGACCCGCCTGTGGCGCTTCCTCGGTGTCGATTCGACCCCCGAGCTGGAATCTGCCCTTCGCCAGGAAATGGCCT
>JBMFPJ010000177.1:0-4951 GCA_049969175.1 Anaerolineae bacterium
CAATCGAAGTAATGCCCAAAGCAGCATATACTGACATGGGTTGTGCTCCAACGGCCAGGGCAACAATCAAAAGGAACAGGGTGAACAGGATTTTGATTTGTTTGCTCATCATTGACTCCCTACTGCAGGCTGACTGCTCGATATTGCTCTTCGCTCACCACCCGTCCATCCAGCAGAAAAACTCGATGGGTGGCAAAATGTCCCATGCGCGGATCATGCGAAACGACCAGCACGGTGCGACCCGATTGATGAAGATCGGACAAAAGTTGCATAATGCTTGTGCCGCTGGAGGTATCCAGGTTGCCGGTCGGTTCATCCGCCAGGATCAAAGCAGGGTTGTTGACCAAAGCACGGGCAATGGCCACCCGTTGTTGCTGACCGCCCGAAAGCTCCGTCGGGCGGTGCTGACTGCGTTCCGCCAGCCCAACGCGTTCCAGTAAATTCAGGGCGCGCTGCCTGCGTTCACTGGCTGGCACACGGGCAAATTGCATGGGGAAACCCACATTCTCTTCTGCAGTCATACTCTGAATCAGATTGAATGACTGAAAAATAAAACCGACCGTCTGACGGCGAAACAAGGCCAGCTGATTTTCATCCATTTCATCCAGGCGTTGACCATTGATTTCAATCTGTCCTTCGGTGGGGCGATCTAACCCACCGATTAAATACAAAAGCGTGCTTTTGCCCGAACCCGAAGGCCCCATCACCACGGTGAAACTGTTTTGGGGGATTTCCAGATTCACCCCATCCAGGGCGCGCACAATCGCCCCCCCCATTTGGAAGTATTTTTTTAAATTCGCAATGCGAATAAACGGTGTGGACATGGTCACTTTAGAAGAATGGCTGATTAGTTATCCTGCCACGAAAACCAGCACTCAAGGCACCCCACCCTGCCTGAGCCACCAATGCAATCAACAACACCAGGAGGACAACTGCCACAGACTTTCCGCGCGAAAGCCCATCAGAAAAACGAAAACCGAGAATGAGAAGCGCTGCCTGCCACAGCAAAAAGAGATCTACATTGGCCAGCATCTGGCTGAGAAAAACCGCCGACGAAAAGCCTGAAAGGCCAGGGCTGGAAATGGGATGATGTGCAAGAAGCATGAAGGCCACGCGAAGTAGATCCCGCAGTGCAAAGGGCAGGCTGGCCCAGGCCACGATATTTAATGCTGAAGACATTTTTCCACGTCCCCCCAGGATGGTAGAGAAAAGATGAAACAGGCCGCTAAGCACAAACCAACCCAGCCATAGTTTGATCCATCCCAACACCGCTGGAATAAGATAAACATACGTCGGGCTACGCGTGGCCTGAATGGCCTGCATGTAGTTATTTTGCATTTCGGGCGTCCAGGATTGCCAATCGGGGGGCAAGGGAACTTCTCCCATAGCCGCTGTCCGCGCTTGCAAAAAACCGCCCAAAACCACAGTGAGCAATAGCGTGAGGCTCAAGATCAGCATGGGAAACAGCCACAAAGCCGATTCTTCTGCCGCCAGATGCTGGATCTCCTGGACAGGGTGCAAAAGAAAGCGGAAGACACGGCGCACATCCAGAAGATGGGGCCGTTGGAGAGCAGGCGCAGAAACGTCCGACAACATATTGTCTCCTGTAGGGGGTGCCGAACTGATCGGCTCAATTGATTTTTATATTAGACGATGCTCAGCACAAAATGGTTCCCGCCCAGATTTGCAGTCTGGTGTTTGTTTCGGGCAAGACGCTCAAGATTAGACTCTATCTGCAATAAGGCTCGATTTTCTTTTGCATCAAATTTTCTCGAATTTATCACGCGGAATTCATTCCGCAACCTAAAGCGACATAAATGTCGCACTACCAAATCTTCGCAGTTGTGATATTTTTTCAAGAGCAAGTTCGCGGAGCGCTCAAAGGCAAGCACGGTCGCCTGGTGAATGTGAATATGAGCGGGGTGACGGTAGCCTCCAATCGGATCAAATGTTAACACCACATCAGGCTTCAATTGACGAATATAGCGCACGACCCGTCCGGCAACCTCTTCTACCGGATGATTGATTTGTGCCTCAGGATATTGATTTTCGGGCGAGCCAGGCATGCCCGAATCGCGGTAATCGAGAAAAAACACGCCTTTCAAGCCCAAGGTCTGGGCCGCGCAACGCAGCTCGGCCTCGCGCAGTGCCGTAATGGAAGGATAGTTGTGCAGGTGTTCGGCATCCACACTGCCGACCTCCCCACGCGTGGCACAGACCAGGTAAACGTCCGCACCGCGTTGGGCATAAAGCGCCAGGGGACCACCCATGCCAAACGATTCGTCGTCGGGACGAGCCAGTACAGCCAGCAGCACCGGTTTTGTTACAGACATTCTCTCTTCTCCTTTTTTGAATGATGACAATGATACTCTATTTCGGACAATGCTTTATAATGCGCTCAACTTTGGATTTTTCAGGAGATCAAATGAAATTTGAAACCCTTGCGATTCACGCCGGACAGGAGCCGGATTCCGCTACCGGGGCAGTGATGATCCCGATTTTTCAGACTTCCACCTACGCCCAGGATGGTGTTGGCAGGCCACGCCAGGGATACGAGTATTCGCGTACCAAAAATCCTACCCGCAAGGCACTGGAAGATTGCCTGGCTGCCCTGGAGGGAAGCACCTACGGCCTGGCTTTTGCTTCTGGCATGGCAGCGACGGATACTGTGCTGCGCCTGCTCAACAGCGGCGATCACGTTCTGGCCGGGAATGATGTTTACGGGGGAACATTTCGATTGTTCGATAAGGTGCTCCGCCGCTATGGTTTGCATTTTGATTTTGTGGACACAACCGACCCGGAGGCGGTGGCCGAAGCGCTTATGCCGCAAACACGCCTGGTCTGGCTGGAAACACCCACCAATCCTATGCTGCGTATTAGCAACATTCGCGCCATTGCGGAAGTGATTCGGGCCCACCCGAATCATCCCTTGCTGGTGGTAGATAACACCTTTGCCACTCCCTATCTGCAACGCCCGCTGGAATTGGGGGCCGATATTGTAGTGCACTCTACCACAAAATACCTGGGCGGGCATTCGGATGTGGTCGGCGGCGCGGTGGTCGTCAAAGAGAAGGCGATTTACGAACGATTGGCCTTTTTGCAAAACGCCGCAGGAGCGGTGCCAGGGCCAATGGATTGCTTCCTGGTGCTGCGTGGTATCAAAACTCTGGCCGTGCGCATGGATCGTCACGCCGAAAACGCAGCCGTGGTGGCAGAGATGCTGGCTACACACCCGAAAGTAGCCCAGGTGATTTATCCCGGTCACGTCAGTCACCCTCAATATCCCCTGGCGCGGCAGCAGATGAAAAATGGGGGCGGTATGATTTCGTTCGTTCTGAAAGGGGGGCGCGAAGCAGCGATCCGGGTGGCGGAGGCGACCAAAATTTTCACTTTGGCCGAATCGCTGGGCGGGGTTGAATCACTTATTGAGGTCCCCGCGGCGATGACGCATCTTTCAACGGTCGGATCCCCCCTGGAAGTGGATGCCGGTCTGGTTCGACTTTCGGTCGGGATCGAAAACAAGGAAGATCTGCTGGCAGATCTGGAACAAGCGCTCAGGCAGGCATAGTCGCGCGGTGTACGGCGATCAAAGTCACATCATCATCCTGGCGCGCCTCATTTTGAAATTGCTGGAGCGTTTCAAGCAAAAAGGCAAAAGGCTGCTGGGCGAGGCGCCGGTTATTCCTTGCTAAAATCTACAATTTCTTTGCCAGCCAGTTTATCTTGAATGCGTTGAATGACTGTTTCCAGATGGCCAGGGTGGTGAACGAAATCTAAATCGTCGCTGCGAATGGTCAGTGCGGGGCAAAGATCAAAGGCAGCCAGCCAGTCATCGTAGAAGGAATCGAGCAAGGAGAGATATTCGGCAGTAATACTGGTTTCCATATTGCGCGCCCGTCGCCGAATCCGCTCGATAAGCACAGGGACGGGGGCTTTCAGGTAAATCAACAAATCCGGGCGCGGTAGACGCTCCACAACCAGATCGAAAAGGCGACGATAGGCCAGGTAATCGCGCTCCGAAAGATTCCCCATGTGATGCAGGGCCCGGGCAAAAATATGGGCATCTTCATAAATGCTGCGGTCTAAAATGGCAGAGCGAGAATCAGCAGCCGCTTCCAGATACTGCTCAGCACGATGACCCAGAAAAAAGATTTGCAAATGAAAGGCCCAGGAGCGCATATCCGCATAGAAATCGGAAAGGTACGGATTATCCGCTACGGACTCGTACCCTGCCCACCAACCAAGGCGGGCACCTATGCGCTCGGTCAGCGAGGTTTTTCCAGCGCCAATGTTGCCAGCGACCAAAACCAGATGTTTTGCCATTCCTTCCTCTCGAAAAGAGTTTACCAGATAAGTATAGCAGAAAAGACAGTACAAAAGAGAAGAGTTTGGGAAAGCGAGTATAATTGCCCAAAAACTACGGAGCGACAACATGACCTCAACTTCCGCCCTGAAAATCCGCGACGCATCTGGCTGGACCATGTTCATCTTCGGTGCCCTGGCATTTCTGCTCGGCCTGGTAGGGCTGATTCGCCCCGAATGGTTGCTTTCCCTGCTTGGGTTTACCGTCGTTGAACGCACACAACGGGCCGCTAGCGACTACACCATCGTATTCATGACAGCATCTTCTATGGCATCCTTCAACATGGGCGTGTATTACGTTTTAAGCGCCCTGAATGACCTGAAAAAATTCTATTTTTGGACAGTGCCTTTTCGTCTGGTCACTTTTGCCGTGTTCACCCTGGTAGCCTTACAAGGAATCGCCCCAATGCGCTTCATTGGCGTTGGTCTGTGGGAAGGATTGGGAGCGCTGGCTACAGGGATTGCTCTTTATACCGATAGCCGCTCACCAAACGGGAAAAATTAAACATGCGCTCGAAATGGATTGAATACAAAGGCCGAAAAATTTTTTATCAGGACTTCTCCGGCTTGATTTACAACTCAGAAGCAG
>JBMFPJ010000178.1:0-4945 GCA_049969175.1 Anaerolineae bacterium
GCCCTCCTGCTCAGCGGCGCCGATATGGATCTCAAAACCGACGACGGCAAAACCCCACGCGATCTAGCCATAGAAGCCGGCCACACCGAACTGGCTGATTTCCTCGATGAGGGCATCACCCGCCGCTTCCGCGCCCGGAAACGTTCATCTTAGCGACAAATTTGGATTTAAAAGGTTATAATTTTTTCATGCTTACTCCAGAACAAATCGAAGAAAAACTTGAGCGAATTCTCTTAAAGGTGCAAAAGCCCGGCCGCTATGTGGGCGGCGAACTAAACATCGTTATCAAAGATTGGGAACGTACCTCCATCAAAGTAGCCCTGGTCTTCCCCGATATTTACGACATCGGCGTCTCAAACGTTGGATTGAAAATCATCTACGACCAGATCAACCAGCGCGCCGATGCGTTAGCCGAACGCGCCTATGCTCCCTGGTTGGATATGGAAGCCGAAATGCGCGCCCAGGGGATTCCGCTTTACTCTCTGGAAACCAAACACCCTCTGAGCGCATTTGACCTGATCGGCTTCTCCTTGCCCTACGAGACGCTCTACACCAACGCCCTGAACATTCTCGACCTGGCAGGTTTGCCCGTGCTGGCTGCCGAGCGCAGCGAGGAACACCCCATCGTCATCGCCGGCGGACATGCCACCACCAACCCTGAACCCATGCATGCCTTCATCGACGCATTTGTCATTGGCGAGGGCGAAGAGGTCATTCACGAAATCATTGATGCCATTCAAAACTTCAAGCGAAAGCGAAAAGACGCACGAGAATCCCTCTTTCGTCTTTCCCCTCCTGAAGCTCGCTTAAAACTACTTCACTCGCTTGCCCTCATTCCGGGGGTTTATGTTCCTCGCTTCTACCAGCCACATTACCTCGAGGATGGCACCATCTCACACATCGAAACTCTGGCTGAGGATGTTCCTAACCCCGTCGTCAAACGGATTGTGGCAAAATTACCGCCGCCCCCCACCCGATTCATCGTGCCCAACATCGACATTGTGCACAACCGCGTCTCGGTAGAGATCATGCGTGGATGCACGCGCGGGTGTAGATTCTGCCATGCGGGCATGATCACCCGCCCAGTCCGCGAGCGAAGCGTGGACGAGATCGTCGTTGCCGCCGAGGAGGCCGTTCGCGCCACCGGCTTCGAAGAGCTGGCCCTCCTGTCGCTATCATCTTCTGACTATACGCACATCGTGGAACTTGTTACCCGTGTGGGCGAAAAGTTCAGCGGCAAGCAGCTTAAGGTTTCCCTCCCCTCCTTGCGCATCGAAACAGTCTCCATTGACCTGATGGAGAAACTCAAAGATCGGCGCAGCGGCGGCTTCACCCTCGCCCCGGAGGCCGCCACCGAGCGAATGCGGCGCATCATCAACAAATTCATCCCCGATGAAGACATCATCAACACCACACGCGAAATCTACCGCCGCGGCTGGACCACCATCAAACTCTATTTTATGATCGGTCACCCCAGCGAAACGCTCGAAGATGTGCAGGCCATTGCCGACCTGTGCAAGCGCATCCTGGCGGAGGGGCGCAAAGTGATCGGTTGGAAGGCCAAACTGCACGCCGGCGTCAGCACGTTTGTGCCCAAACCACAAACGCCTTTCCAGTGGGTTTCCTGCGATACGCGCGAAAACATCCTGGCCAAACAGGAACTGTTGCGTCGCGAGTTGCGCGACAAAAACATCAAACTCAGCTGGAGCGACCCCGACGACACTTTGCTGGAGGCCTGGCTCTCCCGCGGGGATCGCCGCATGGCAGAGGTGATCTACACCGCCTGGCAAAATGGAGCGAAATTTGACGCCTGGGATGAAGGCCGCCGTCCGCAGGTCTGGGCGGAAGCGTTTGCCCGCCACGGACTGGACCCGGCCTTCTATACCCATCGTCAGCGTCGTACCGACGAAGTCTTCCCCTGGGACCACATCTCCACCGCCGTGCGCAAAAACTACCTTTTCCAGGATTTTCGCATGTCGCTCGAAGGCCACATCCGCATGGATTGCCGTTTGAACTGCTACGCCTGCGGCATCCTGCCCACCTTCTCCAATCTACGGCGCGAGCACCCTGGCAAGGGCTGGAAATGTCCCGAGGTCAAAACCCCGGCGAAAGCCAGCCGGCAACTGGCAGTGATTGAATAGCACCTTGAGGGAACATGCGCCTGCGAATCACTTTTGCCAAACAGGGAGCATTGCGTTACGTCGGTCACCTCGACCTGCAAAAAATTTGGGAACGCACCGCCCGACGGGCTGAATTGCCGTTGAGTTACAGCCAGGGCTTTCACCCCCAACCCAAAATCAGCCTGGCCTCTGCTCTGCCGCTGGGTTTTGCTTCGCGCGGCGAAATGGTGGACATCAAATTAGAGTGCGAGATCCCCCTGGAAGGCTTGAAAGAACGGCTGCAACAAGCCGTGCCACCAGGGCTTGAAATTCTAAAAGTAGAAGAAGTAGACGAACGCGCCCCCGCCCTGCAGACTCAAGTCATCGCCTCCGAATTTGAAGTCACCCTCAAAGAACCGCCCGACCGCCTCGAACTCAGCCGCAGGCTGGTCGCCGTTATGGAAGCCAGATCCATCCCCCGCACCTTGCGCGGCAAATCCTACGATCTGCGTCCCCTCATCGAGGAGCTGCGTCTCGTGGAGGGAAGCGAGCCCGCAGTCCTCTTCATGCGCCTGAGCGCGCGCGAAGGTGCTACCGGCCGCCCCCAAGAAGTGCTGGATGTGCTGGGGATTCCCTTTGAAACCACTCGCGTGGAGCGCATCCGGCTGATATTTAAACCCGAATAAGCAGCCATTGCAACCCGCCAGCCTTCTGAGCAGGTTGCGATCTGAAAACCAACTCAAAGTTCTGGAGGAAACTATGGCCCTGCTCGTCTCTCTTTTCTTCGGCTTCGTGCCCATGTTCCTGTTTGCTGCTTTCGTCAACTGGCTGGATCGCTTTGAGAAAGAACCCAAATTATTACTCGGTGCAACGTTCTTTTGGGGGGTGGTGATTGCGGCTGGAGGGGCTTTTATCATCAACACAGCATTTGGCATTGGCATTTTTGCCCTCACCGGTTCAGCCGGCGCTGCCGATTTTGCGACCACTTCGATCATTGCCCCAATCGTGGAGGAAAGCCTCAAGGGGCTGGCGGTATTAATTGTCTTCTTCCTGTTCCGCAAGGAATTTGACTCGATCCTGGATGGCATCATCTATGCAGGTATCGTGGCACTAGGCTTTGCGGCAACGGAAAATACTTTTTACATTTACGTTCATGGCTTCCAAGAAGGTGGCTGGCAGGGATTGTGGCTGCTGGTGTTCGTGCGGGTGATTCTGGTTGGGTGGCAGCACCCCTTCTACACGGCTTTCACCGGTATCGGCCTGGCCATCGCCCGCATGAATCGCAATGTGCTGATCAAATGGCTCGCTCCGCTGGCCGGATTTGGCCTGGCGATTTTCACTCATTCTTTCCATAACACGCTGGGGGAGCTGATCGGCGGATTGGAAGGTCTGGCGATCGGTACCTTCCTGGATTGGGGCGGCTGGCTCTTCATGTTTCTCTTCATCGTATGGATGATCGCGCATGAACGTAACTTGCTCCGACGGCATTTGCAGGAGGAAGTGGCGAATGGCCTGCTTTCCCCGGCGCAATACAACACTGCCACATCCTTTTTCCAGGCCGGGGCACACCTGGCGGCCCTCGGTTCGGGTTCCTGGCGCGCCACATCTCGCTTTTATCAGCTTTGTGGCGAACTGGCACACAAAAAAGAGCAGCTGGTCAAAGTGGGCGACGAAGGCGGCAATCTGGCCATCATCGAAAAACTACGCCAGGAGCTGGCTCAACTGGCGCCCCTGGCAAAAGCGTGAGGGAAATGCTCTGTTACAATCATCAAAATCGGCCTGCTTTCTGCTGTCATTGCGAGCCGCAGCAGCGGCAAAGCCATCTCCGCGCCTATGACGGGGGACTGCTTCGGCAATCTTTTGGCCGCCTCGCAGTGAGATAACCAGGTGTTTGCGCTAGAGCATGAGTGAAAAGTTTTTTATATTGCCGCCAAGTTGTGATAAAATTCGAGCGCCCGCCCCTGTAGCTCAGTGGACAGAGCGTCGGCCTCCGGAGCCGAAGAGGACAGTTCGAGTCTGTCCAGGGGTACTGTAGCCGCCGAAGAGGCGGTTTTTTTTGTTTGCCGCACCGTCCGACCGCCGTCGTATGCCGAAAGTTGTGTACATTCGTACTGCGAGATTCATCTCGCACCACTTTTACACAAAAATCAGAATACCATCCCAGCCGTTGCCCGGAAAGTTGGTACAATTCGGGCATATGAAGAAAATTTCCTGGTTTCCTTTGTGTCTTGCCGCACTCGCCCTCCTGTTCCTTGTCCCGGCCTGTGGGCTCAACATCAGCGGGCAGCCGGCTCCTACAGCAACGCTCAAATTGATCACGGCCACATTACCCCCTACCTACACTCCTTTTCCAAGCGAAACACCGTCACCTCCTACCGCGGCTCCAACCGTTGTGCCCATCGAGGGGACAACGACCACTCAGGTGTATGTCCGCGAAGCGCCATCTACACAAAGCCAAACCCTGGGGCTGCTCCCTTCATCCAGCAAAGTGCAGGTCATTGGCAAAGCGCCCGGCAATCAGTGGTATCAGATCCTTTACGAAGGTGGAAAGGATGGCAAAGGTTGGGTAGCGGCGCAATTTGTGCTCCTGCCAGCCGGGGCGGAGATTCCGCTCATCGGCGCGGAATCCGGCTCAGGGTCCGGCGTGAGCGGCGTGGTGTTGCAAAAGCTAAACGTGCGTAGCGGCCCGGGGACCAGTTTCAATTCATTGGGGTTGCTGAATCCTCAAGATGTCGTCACGCTGACGGGGAAAAACGCCAGCGGGACCTGGTTGCAGATCGAATATCCGACGGGGCCAGACGGCAAAGGTTGGGTGACGGCAGCGTACATTCAGATCAAGGGAAACG
>JBMFPJ010000179.1:0-4919 GCA_049969175.1 Anaerolineae bacterium
GGTCATGGCAAAGGCGCGCTCATCGCTACCACATAGCACAGGCACAATGGCCGTTTGAGTAAGCATGGTATCGAAACCGGCTGCCTTGAGGCCATTGATGAAAATATCCGTGTTGTGATTCAGCTTTTCAATGCGCCACGGCTCATCCAGAATGACCTTGAAAGCCTCATTCGCCGCCGCTGCCTGGGCCGGCGGCAGTGCCGCGGAGAAAATATAGGCGCGGCTAGCATGGCGCAAATAGGTGATGATCTCTTTTTTAGCGGCGACATAGCCTCCCACCGAGGGAATGGTCTTGCTCAACGTGCCCATTTTTATGTCAATGACATCTTCCATCCCAAAATACTCTTCAATGCCCCGGCCGGTTTTGCCAAGCACTCCCAGGGAATGTGCCTCGTCAATCATCAACCAGGCATTGTATTTTTTGCACAATTCCACCATCTTGGGCAAATCAATAATATCGCCATCCATGCTGAAGACCGAATCGGCGATGACCAATTTGGCAACATCAGCTGGCGCATTTTTGAGCAGACCTTCGAGGTGAGCCATATCATTATGGCGAAAGCGCCGAAACTCTGCTCCCGACATCAAGCAACCATCCACGATGGAAGCGTGATTGAGTTTATCCGAGAAGACGTAATCGCCGCGTCCCATCAGCGTGGAAACGACGGTGAGATTGGTAGCGTAACCAGAAGAAAAGGTGATCGCCGCTTCGGCGTTTTTGAAGTGGGCAATCGTCTCTTCCAGCTCATCGTGAATCGTCAACGTACCCGCCAGGGAGCGGACACCATTGGTGCCCGTGCCAAAACGGTCAATCGCTCGTTTCGCCGCCTCATTGATGCGCGGATGACCGATCAGGCCGAGATAACTATACGAAGCGTACATGCTCATTTCTCGGCCGCGCACCAGCACTTTTGCCCCACCGTGAATTTCCTGAATGGCCTGGTTATAGAAATAAAGGCCTTGTTCTTTGAGCATGTTCACACGCTCGTTCATCGCCCGAATCCGGCGGCTGACTGAATCATCAACAACACGTAAGTTCATAAAGGAGCCTCCCGAAGAGAATGGCGTAAGTTTAGCGCAGGCGGGCGAGATTGTCCAGTTGACGCGTTTGTGTGGAGACAATGAAAAGCCCTCCAAAGTGTGGAATGACTCGGAGGGCTGGATGTCCTGCAGTCTGGTGATCAACCATTAACAGCAAGTCGCTACGAATTTTCGCACAATGAACAGCCGCGCCGCTCTGCTTCAACAATGGCCTCATCACTGGCCCAGAAGAAGTTTTCTTCACCCAGGATTTGCAACAGTCCTGCACGCGCCATCATATTGCGCACATTATCATGTACACCGGAGCACATGAGCATTCCACCCTGGGCATGAATCTTTTTATATAAACGATGGATGGCTTCCAGGCCAGCGGTATCAATGAGAGGAACACCACGCATGGACAGGATGAGGGTATGGGTACCGCTAAGATCGGCAAAGGCCTCATTGAATTGTCCCACAGCAGCAAAGAAGAGCGGGCCGGTTAAAAAGGCCACTTTGACGTGTTTACATTTGCCAGCAATCTCAATGCCCTTCTGCCGCAGGCGTTCCACGTCCACTTCCTGCACGTCAATATCGAGGGTGGCGATTTTGTTCAGGAAGACTGCGCCCGCCACGAATGAGCCGATGAGGATGGCTTGCGTCAGGTCGAGGGTGATGGTGGCGAGCATGGTGATGGTGAAGGCGATCATGTCCGTTTTGAAGCGTTTGCCGAAGATGAAGCGGATGGCGTGCCATTCGTTCATACGCACGGCAGTGACCATCAGCACGCCCGCCAGCGCCGCAAGGGGAATGCGCGCCATGAAGGGGGCAAGCAGGAACATGGAGAGCAGCAGCCCAATGGCGTGAATGATGCTGACGAGGCGCGTCTGACCGCCCGATTTGATGCCCACGCTGGAACGGGCGATGGCGGCGGTGGCAGGGACTCCGCCGAAGAACGGGATGAGCATATTGCCCACGCCCTGCGCGATGAGTTCCTGGTTGGCTTGCAGGCGGATGCCGGTCATGTTCGAGGCAACGGCGCCGCACAGCAGGGATTCGACTGCGCCGAGGGCGGTGATGGTCAGCGTGGGGGCGATGAAGTCGGGGAGGTTTGCCCAGGGGATGCGGGCAAGGCTGAGGCGGTCGGCGAGGAGCAGGGTTCGGGGGATGTCGCCGATGATTTTGACAGACCAGCCCAACGTCGAGGAAAGAAGCGTGGCGAGGATAATGCCGAGGAGCGAAGCGGGGAAGCGCGCATTCCACTTCGCGGGCCAGAGCAGCATGGTCAAGATGACGACAAGTCCGATGGCGATGGCGTGCCAGTCGGGTATAAATCCGCCGTGAAAGTAGCCGAGCAGTTTTTGTGCGGCGGTTTCGGCGGCTTGGGTTTTGACGCCCAGAAAATTGTCAATTTGACCGATGAAGATGATGAGGGCAATGCCTGAGGTGAAACCGCTGATGACCGCCGAGGGGATGAAGGCGATGAATCTCCCCAGCCGCATGAGACCGATGATGAGCAGAAGCAAGCCCGAGAAGAAGCCCGCCACCCAAACCCCCTCCAGCCCGTAGCGGTTGGCAAGGACGATGAGCACGGCGGACATGGCGCCGGTTGGTCCGCTGATTTGATAGGGCGCGCCCGAAAGGAAGCCCATGACGAAGCCTGCCACGATGGCAGTGACCAGCCCGGCTGCGGCGGTTGCGCCGGAGGCAACGCCAAAGGCAAGCGCCAGCGGCAGGGCAACGGCGGCAACGGTAAGACCTGCAAGCAGGTCCTGTTGAAATTTGGCGAGCGAATAGCCCGTGAACTCGTCTTTGTAGAGACGAGCCAGAGAACGGCGAGGCATAGATTATTCTCCTAAAAAATAGAAATTCACAAAGGCATCGTGCTCCCCCACGGCATCCTTTGTGCAAGATGGGCGGTATTTTACCATAATAATCTGGGAGGGATGGCGTTTCGATTACCACCCGGGGTGGTTTTCTCAAAATGCAAAAATCAGCCACAGATTTCCCGGATTATCGCGGATTGAGATTTGAATCTGTGAAAATCCGTGAAATCCGTGGCAAGAATTCTGCCAGCCCTTCGCGTCATCCTGCCATCTTCTTCAGTTCATCCTCGCTGATAATCTTCACCCCCAGCGCTTTTGCCTTCTCGAACTTCGAGCCGGGGTTTTCGCCCAGCACAAGGTAACTGGTCTTTTTGCTCACGCTGTCGGTCACCTTGCCGCCGTGCGATTCGATGAACGCCTTCGCCTCGTCGCGTGACCATGTGGGCAGCGTGCCGGTGATGACGAAGGTCAATCCGGCAAAGGTTCCGGAAGAACGCTCATTGGATGCAGGCTGGGACTTGGGCCACACTCCCGCCGCTTTCAACTTCTTCAACACCTTCTGGTTGGCAGGACGGGCGAACCAGTCCACGATGCCCGCGGCAATATTGGGACCGATGCCCTCGATTTGCTGGAGGTCCTCCACGCTGGCTTTGGAGAGCGCCTCCAGATCGCCAAAGTGACTCGCCAGCTCTGCCGCGCTGACTTCGCCCACGCCGCGGATGCCCAGCGCGGCAATCAAGCGCGCCAGCGGGCGCGACTTGGACGCTTCGATGGCAGCAAGCAGGTTGTCGGCAATCTTGCCGGGCGGCTGTTTCTCGGTTTTGCGGTCTTTTTTGGTGACCGCCTCCAGAATATCCTCGCGGGTGAGGCTGTACAGATCTGCCACGTCTTTGACTTTGCCCGCTTCGATCAACTTCTCGACGATTTTGATGCCCATGCCCACGATGTCCATTGCGCCGCGCGAGACGAAATGCTCCACGTTGCGAATCAACTGCGCCGGGCACGCCGCATTGACACAATACCACGCCACCTCGCCCTCGAAGTGTTCCACCGGCTGACCGCAGGCGGGACAGCTGGTGGGCGGCTCGAAGGGTTTTTCTGCACCCGTGCGCGCCTCCACCACCGGACCGATGACATAGGGAATCACCTCCCCGGCGCGTTTGACCAGCACGCGGTCGCCGGCGCGGATGTCCTTCTCGGCGATGTAATCGAAGTTATGCAGCGTGGCGCGTTCCACAATCACGCCGCCAATCTCGACCGGCTCCAGCACGGCATAAGGAGTCAGCACGCCGGTGCGCCCCACCGCCACGCCAATCTCTTTGAGCGTCGTCGTCACCTCGCGGGCGGGGAATTTGAAGGCAATTGCCCCGCGCGGATCCTTGCCCACAAAACCCAGTTCGGCGGCAAGGGTCAAATCGTCAATTTTGATGACCATGCCGTCGGCTTCGTAAGGCAGTTCGTCGCGGCGGCGTTCCCAGGTCTCGGTGTAGGCGATGGCTTCCTCCAGCGTATCGAAGCGCCGCGCCACATCGGTGACCGGAAACCCCAACGCGCGCAGGTATTCCAGCGTCTCCCACTGTGTAGCAGGGACATTCCCCCCTTCGGCATAGACGATTTGATAGACCAACAAAGTGAGCGGGCGCGAGGCCGTCAGCGCCGGGTCAAGCTGGCGCAGCGACCCCGCGGCGGTGTTGCGCGGGTTAAGATACGTCTTCTCGCCGGCCTCCCCCAATTTGCGATTCAACTCTTCGAACTCTTTGAGCGGAATGAACGCCTCGCCCCGCACCACCAGGTAAGGCGGCACACTGATCTCTGACGAGGCCTCAGCGGCTACGGGGATGCGCAGCGGAATCGCCTTCACCGTTCGCAAATTTTGGGTGATGTCCTCCCCCACCTCCCCATCGCCGCGCGTCGCGCCCTGCACAAATATACCCTCGCGATAGTGTAATACCACCGAAAGTCCGTCAATCTTCGGCTCCACCACGAACTTCGCCCGCTCCACGCGATCGTCAATTTTGCGGATGCGCTCGAACCACGCCCGCGCGTCCTCCGCGCCGAAGGCGTTTGCCAGAG
>JBMFPJ010000180.1:0-4916 GCA_049969175.1 Anaerolineae bacterium
ATGCCAGCCGCCTGCAAAGAGCCTGACTGGAGGGGAGAAAAACTTCATGAAATACGCCCAATACCAGAAGAAGACTCTCCCTAAACCCACCCGACCTCACCCGATCTGGCGTGGGATTGGCTGTTTGATGATGGTGATTCTGCCCTTCATGGCTTATGCCGCGGCGGTGTTGACGGTGAACTATGCCCTGCAACAGGGCTACCCTATCCCTTATCAGCTATTGGGGGCGCCCAGCCTGCCGGCCTTCATCTGGAAAAACCCAACCCTGGCTTATCTCTTCGCACCTGTGCTCCAGTGGGAAAACCTGTATGCCCATTTGACGTTTGCCCTGGTGTATCTGGTGTTGTTTGGGAGCATTCTGGCGCTTGTGTATGCTCTGCTCTACCGCTTGGTAGGGCCGCCACGCTACACACCACTGGATGTGCCCCAACCACCTGTCAAAATCCGTCCACACAAAAGATAAGGGGTTCGCATGAACATTCAAATCATTGGTCAATCTTTGCCTCGCATTGACGCCCGGGGCAAGGTCACCGGCGAAACACAATATTCGGGTGATCTTTCCATGCCGGGCATGCTGCACATGAAAATTTTGTTTGCCGAGCGCCCCCATGCGCGCATCAAACGCATCGATACCCGTCAGGCAGAAGCGGCAGCGGGGGTCGTTGCGGTATTCACCGCCAAAGACGTGCCGGTCAATGAGTATGGTTTGCAATGGAAAGATCAGCCGGTGTTGTGCGGGCCGGGCTCGGCCAAAGCTGGCGCCGACGTAGTGCGCTTCGTGGGCGATCAGGTGGCCGTGGTCGTGGCCGAGAGCGAGGCACAGGCCGCCGCGGCGGTGAAATTAATCGAGGTGGAATACGAAGATTTGCCCGTGGTCTGCGATCCGCTGGAAGCGATGAAACCCGGAGCGCCGCGCGTCCACGAAGAGATCGGCGACTCGAACGTGTGCGTCCATTACCGCATCCGCAAAGGCGATGTGGAAAAAGCCTTCGCCGAGGCAGATATAATCGTCGAAAGCGAATATCGCACCCCGGTACAGGAGCACGCCTACCTGCAGCCGGAGGCCGGGCTGGCCTACCTGGACGAAGAGGGGCGGGTGACCGTCGCCTGCGGGGGGCAGTGGACTCATGTGGATCGTGAGCAGGTGGCCCATGCGCTCAATCTGCCGGAGGAGCAGGTACGGGTCATCTACCCGGCCATTGGCGGCGCCTTTGGCGGGCGCGAGGATATGTCCGTGCAAATCGTGCTCGCCCTGGCCGCCTGGAAGCTGCAACGACCGGTCAAAATCGTCTGGAGCCGACGCGAATCGATCATCGGGCATGGCAAACGCCACCCGGTGATTCTGCGGGCCAGGTGGGGGGCGACAAAAGATGGCCGCCTGGTGGCTGCCGAGAACGAAATCATCGGCGATGGTGGCGCTTACATGTACACCACCAACAAAGTATTGGGTAACACGACCATTACCTCCAGTGGTCCCTACTTTATTCCCAACATCAAAACCGATGTGTACGGCGTGTATACCAACAACATCCCCAGCGCAGCCTTTCGCGGTTTCGGCGCTCCGCAGGGGCTCTTTATGGCGGAGATGCAAATGAACAAACTGGCCGAGAAGCTGGGCATGGACCCGGTGGAATTTCGTTTGAAAAACGCCCTGCGCGATGGCCTGACGATGGGGGTGGGGACGCCCGCGCCCGCTCCGGTGAGCGTGCCACAGGTGATCGAGGCTGCGGCTCAGCGCTTCGGCTGGAATCAACCCATCCGCCAGCCGGAATCGCCCGTTCTGCGGCGTGGCAAGGGATTTGCCGCCGGCTTCAAAAACGTTGGCTTCTCGTTCGGCTACCAGGAGCATTGCTGGGCAAAGGTAGAATTGCACGGCAGCGGCGAAATCGAACGGGTGATCGTCTGGCACGCGGGCGCCGAGGTTGGGCAAGGCACCCACACAGTTATGGCCCAAATGGCCGCGCATGCGGTCGGTGTGCCATTGGAGAAGGTCACCCTGTTCACTTCCGACACAGCCACCATGGGCAACCCCGGCTCGGCTTCGGCTTCGCGGCTGACCTTTATGGCAGGGAATGCGATCAAAGGCGCCGCGGAAATCGCTCTGAATAAGTGGAAAACCGAAGAACGCCCGGCCATTGGCGAATTCAAATACCTGGCGCCGCGCACCACACCTTTTGATAAAGAGACCGGTTACTCTACCCCCAATTTTTCCTACGCCTATGTGGCTCAGGCCGTGGAAGTGGAGGTGGATACCGAAACCGGGCAGATTCGCCTGCTGCGGGTGGTCTCCGCCGATGATGTAGGGCAGGCGATCAACCCGGCACTGGTGGAAGGACAGATTGAGGGCGCGGTGGTACAGGCACAAGGCTATGCCTTGTTCGAAGATTTCAAGATGAAAGATGGTTACGTCCTGACCGATCAGCTCAGCACGTATCTGATTCCGACCATTGGGGATATTCCCGAAAAAGTCGAATCGGTGATCGTGGAAGTGCCGGATCCAAACGGCCCGTGGGGGGCGCGCGGTGTGGGCGAATTGCCCTTCCTGCCACTGACGCCAGCCATTGCTGCCGCGGTGCACGATGCCATCGGGGTCTGGCTCGACGAGTTCCCCTTTACGCCGGAGCGCGTTTTACGCGCCCTGGGGAAGATTTAGGTGAAAGTGTTTTTCTTCTCTGGTGAAAACCAAGAATTGAATGAGGCCACACGCGCCAGCGCCCCTGGTGTCTTCGTCCGCCTGCCGCTGGGAGTGACTCATTACGAACTAGGTGGCCCCGCCAACGCGCCGACGGTGGTACTGGTACACGGTTTTTCCGTGCCGTCTTACATCTGGGACCCCACTTTTTGCGCCCTGAGCGAAGCGGGGCGACGCGTGCTACGCTATGATCTCTTCGGGCGCGGCTATTCCGACCGGCCGCGGCTGAAATATGACCTGGATCTCTTCGTGCGCCAATTGCACGATCTGCTGGAAGCGTTAGAAATTCAAGAGCCAGTGGATTTGATCGGGCTTTCGATGGGAGGGCCGATCACGGCCGGTTTCATCCAAAAGTATCCGCAACGAGTGCGCCGCGTGGTGTGGATTGATCCTGCTGGCGCACGGCCAATTGGCCTTTCTCCATTGCTCAGAGTAGCCACCCTCCCTGGCATCGGCGAGTTAGCGCTGGCGCTCTTCGGGCAAGAAAGCCTGGTGAGGGGGATTGCTTCCGATTTCTTTGATCCGACGCTGGTAGCCGAATTCCAGGAGCGGTATCGCGTGCAGATGCAGTTCAAGGGCTTCCGCGGCGCCATCCTTTCCACGGTGCGCAGCGGGATGCTGGGGTCATTTATCGAAGTGTATCGAGAGGTAGGAAAACTGGGTAAACCCACTTTGCTGATTTGGGGAAAAAATGATACGACCGTGCCACTCGATCACAGTCGCGACTTGCTGGTCGCCGTGCCCCATGCCGAATTTCACCTGATCGAGGCCTGTGGGCACATTCCGCATTACGAACGGCCTCAGGAAGTCAACCCGATTTTGTTGCAGTTTTTGTAGCACAACGGCAAGAAGTTGTGTTACAGTGTCAACTTGCCCTCCGCCAGGCAGTGTACAGCACTTCACGGTAGAGCAGGCGAATCAGGTGGCGACGATATTCGGCACTGGCCCGCTGTGGGCTGCTGCGGAATTGCACTTCGGCGAGCAGGGCTTGCAGGCTGCGGGTAAAGGTCTCTTCGCTCAGAGGGTGGCCACATAGCGCGGATTCGGCCTGACGAGCGCGGAAAGGAATCGCTGCAGCAGGGCCAACTGCAATGCGGATTTCCTCCACCCGTTCACCATGGCGAGTCAGCCAGATGGCACAATTGAGGATGGGCAGGGCTACACCTTGGGGGCGCATGATACGCTTGAAGCAGGAGGCCTGTCCTTTTTTTTGCAAAGGAAGGTAAAAACCGACCAGCAATTCTTCCCCTTGCCGCAGGGCCGATTTTCCCGGCCCCTGGAAGAGCTCGCTCAGGGGCAGGCGACGGGTGGTGTTCAGGCTGGCGACTTCGGCCTCGGCACCCAGGGCCAGGAGGGCAATGGTGCCATCGGCGGCGGGGAGGGCATGGGCCACATTGCCGCCGAGGGTGGCCACATTACGCACCTGCGGGCCGGCGATCAGATTCCCGGCCTCGACCAACGCCTGGGCGTGCGCGCCCACCTGCGGGTCCCGCGTGATGCGGTTGAGGGGCACCGCCGCGCCGATGAAGAGACGGTCACCGCGCACTTCGAGGGCTTGCAGCTCGCGGATTCCGGTCACATCCAGCAGGGTTTGCAGCGGCGGGTGCCGTCCCTGTTGCAGGTCGAGTAGGAGATCGGTGCCGCCGGCAAGGGGGGCAACTGGCCGCGGTGCCGTGGAAAGCATTTGCAGGGCTTCCTGCAGGTGGGTGGGACGCAAAAAGTATTTCCAGGGCGCCATTTACAGGCCTCGTTCGCCGCGAATGTAGGGGGTGCCCAGGGCCGCCGGCGCGCCCAGCCGTTTACGGATGGATTCACGTGAGCCAATCACCAGGACGATGACGGTGAAGGCGTAGGGCAGCATTTGCAGGAAGAAACCCCAGTAAGGGTTGTAGTAAAAGGGGTTGTTGAGGCCGAAGAGGGTGGTCGGGCCTTGAATATCCAGGATGAGACGCCGCAGGGCGCCGAAGGTGTAGGAGCCGATAGCGGCGCGCAGCGGGTCCCATTGGGCAAAGATGACCAGCCCCACGGCGATCCAGCCCTGACCGGCGGTGGTAAGCTCGCTAAACCAGCCGGGGGCGACCGCCAGGCTGATGGCGCCGCCGGCCAGCCCGGCCAAGACTCCACCGATGAAAACATACAGGTAGCGCAGACGATAAACGTTGATGCCCAGGGCATCGGCGGCAGCGGGATGTTCGCCAACGGCGCGCAGGTGGTGATCGATCAG
>JBMFPJ010000181.1:0-4903 GCA_049969175.1 Anaerolineae bacterium
GCGGAGATTCCGTTCAGCCCTATTGTCTCGGCTGGCCCGAATTCGGCCAATCCCCATGCTTCGCCTACTGAACGCCCGTTGCAAGTGGGCGATTTGCTGGTGATCGATTGGGGAGCGGCGTATGAGGGCTATATTTCAGATTTGACGCGCACTTTTGCGGTGGGGGAGGTGGCGGCGGAATTTGCGCGTATTCACCAAGTGGTGCAGGAGGCCAATGCCGCTGGTCGCGAGAAGGCGCGGCCGGGTGTTACCGCGGCGGAGGTAGATCGGACCGCTCGCGGGGTGATTGAGGCGGCAGGTTTTGGAGAGTTCTTCACCCATCGCACGGGTCACGGCATTGGCATGGAGGGGCATGAAGAGCCCTACATCCGCGGGGATAATGATCAGGTGCTGGAGCCGGGGATGGCGTTCACGGTCGAACCAGGCATTTATTTGCCGGGACGTAATGGCGTGCGCATTGAGGATAATGTGGTGATTACTGTGAATGGTGCCGATTGCTTAAGTGACCTGCCGCGACAAATGCAAGTGGTGGGGTTATAACGGTTTGCATGCTACGAGTTGGGCGATACGGCGCGTGGTATCTGCTTCGCGATGCCCGCGCCGCGGCCCTTCCTGAGAATAGAGGATCTCCCACGCGGCAAATGCACGGTGCAATTCTCCGGATTCGAGATAGTGTTCGGAGGTGTGCAGAGGGTCTTTGAGATAGGTCTCGAAGAAGAGCAGCCCGCCTGGTTTGAGTGCCTGATGGTAACGTTGGAGCAAGGGGCGAGAAAGAAAGTAGAAGTTCAAGATGACGTCGAAGTGGTGATCTGGCAACCAGGGGCTGCTCAAGTCCATCACGGCCAGGGAGAGGGGGAGAGATGCCTGACGGGCGCGTTGCTGTGCCAGGCGCAGGCCGGTGAGCGAAATATCAAGGGCGATGACACACAGGCCACGCTCGGCCAGAAAAAGTCCGTTGGCGGCTGTGCCAGCGGCAACATCTAGCGCCAGGCCCCGAGAGGGGAGCAGATGGGCAAAGGCGCGTAGCAGCTGATGCGGAGGGCGACGCAACCATTGTTCCGGGTTTTGGCGATAGCGTTCGTCCCAGCGGGAGGCATCGGGATGGGGCATAGAGATATTGTACTCGCAGCCAGGTGAAAAAACGAATGCGTGCGTGTTATACTGAAAATGGCGCTGAGCGATATTCGCTTTGTTCTGCGCCGAATTTTATGGAAGACTGGTAAGTGCCTCGTTGCGGGTGGAGGAAATCATCATCAAGTGCTCTGTTGCAATCATCAAGATCAATCTGCTTTCCGCTGTCATTGCGTGGACAACTCAATGAGTTGTCTCCACAGAATCGTCGCGGCGGCGAAGCCATCTCCGCACACATCCGGCGGACGGCTTCGGCGGCCTTTTTGGCCACCTCGCCGTGACCCTGCCAGGTGTTTGCAACCAAGCGATCATCAAGCGTTTCTCAGGCTGGCAAAGATTGTCCTGGAGAGGTTGCCCAAAGGTTCATCTTTTGAGTAACGATGTCAACCAGGCAAGCATGGTGGTTAGAAGGAGATTGAGATGATTTCAGATCGGTTCTATCATTTTTGGGTCGGTGTGCTGGATGCCTTTTTGTGGGGGGGAGAACTGGTGGGCGAGGAGCATTTGCCCGAAAAAGGGCCGGCGGTTTTTGTTGCCAATCATCTTGGCGCTTGGGGGCCGATTGCCGTGATGGCTTCTATGCCGACTCGTCTTTATCCGTGGATCATTGGGGAGATGATGGATCCTGCCCGGGCGGCAGATTACCTGAACATGGATTTTACAGAAAAACAATTGCATCTTCGTCCGCCGTTGAGCGTGGCTCTTTCGCGGCTGTTGACGAAAATTACGATTCCAATGTTTGAGGCCATGGGGTGTATTCCGGTCTGGCAAGGAGAGAAACTCCATGAGACCTACCGGCAGAGTGTAGAGTATTTGCGGGCCGGGAAATGTTTGCTGATTTTCCCCGAAGACCCGCATCAGCCGCTGGACGGGCGTTATAAGATGTCGCCGTTTATGAAGGGGTTTACCCGATTAGGAGAATTGTATTACCAGCAGATGGGGGAATGCCTGCGGTTTTATCCGCTGAGTGTGCATGCTGAGACCTATCGGGTGCAGGTGGGGAAGCCGGTTTCGTTCAACCCCAATCAGCCACTGGCTCAGGAACGCCTGCGATTGAAGAGCGTGTTGGAAGCCTCGGTGCGCGAAATGTACTGGAATATGTGTCTGGATGGCTATCTGAGCGTGCCGTTGCCGCGGTGATCAGGCAAAAACAAAGTAGACCTGATCGCCGCCCGCTTCTCGGGCGCGCAACATGGCCTGATGTGCCTGGTGGATGAGCGGTTCGAGTTCAGTGGAAACGGTCACGGTGTTGACGGTGGCGATTCCGCTACTGATCTGAATGTTCAACGGGGCGGCCTGATTCATGGCCGAGATGCGCATGGAGCGAATGCCCGTGATAATGCGCCCGGCGATTTTCTCGGCATCCGGCCCGATGACTCCGGCCAGGGCGATAACAAATTCGCCCTCCTCCCAACGCCCGACGCAATCGTAAGGGCGGCTTTTTTCGCGAATCACCTTTGTCACCAGACGGAGGACGTTGTCGCTGGTCTCTTCGCCGAAGCTCTCTTTGATCGTAGCGAAATTGTCAATGCCCAGGATGATCAGGCTGAAGGAAGTCTGGTCGCGACGGGCGCGCTCTACTTCAGCGCTGGCGGTAGAGAGAAATGCCTTTGTATTGAGCAGTTCTGTGATCGGATCCAACAAGGCAACGTGTTCCAGCTGACCTTTGGCGAGGCTGAGGCGATCGCCAAGTTTTAGTATGCGCCCACCGATGGCTACTCGCGATTTCAAGTCCAGCGGAGCAATGGGTTTGTAGATATAATCATCTACACCGCTACGCGAGAGGCTGAGCTCCACATCAGGAATCTTGGGAGTGACGAGCAAGATATAGACGTAGCCTGGCAATTTGGCACTGCGAATCCGTTGAACGAATTGGGCAGCCTCCATGTCCGTTGTGGCGCGATCGGCGATAACAAAGCGGATGTTTTCTGATTGCAAAAGATCCCAGGCCATCTGGCTGTTTTCGGCGGAGACAATTTCGTGTCCATTGCGCTGAAGTACGTGCTGGATCACGGAGCGTTCCATCAGATCATTGTTTAGAACCAGGATCTTCATAGGCACTCCTCTCTTGCGATTATTATATCCCACACATTTATTTCTGTTGACAAATAAAAAAGACCATAGTATATTTTGCCCGCTCTGGCGAGGTAGCTCAATGGCAGAGCAGGGGACTCATAAGCCCTTGGTTGTGAGTTCAAATCTCACCCTCGCCACTTGCTTTTTTAACAGGGGCCAAACCTGTTTCATTTATGAACGTGCCTTTATTTGCCGGGCGCGTTTTCTGTTATAGAACGCGTTTGCACAGCAATCGCTTCATCTGATTTACTTCTGAACTGGCCAACGATAGAGAGGGTCAGTACTTTTTTTACCGACCTTTCCTCGCCCCTGCTCGAGAGATGCAAGTTGTGCCACAAGTGCTGGTGAACGAAGAAAAAGGGGAGGAAAGTGAACACTGTGACTTTGAGGAAGTTATCCCGCCGAAGCCTGATGCACTGGAAGTCCCCATGTATTTTGGTAAAATTTACCTATGTCCCTGCTTACCCTTCAAAAACTGAATATTTATCATTCCTTTACATGGGTGAATTGGACCGAAGCGAACAAGGGGAGAAATTTATTCGAAAGCGGCCGGGTCAGCATTACCGAATTCAGCGGTGAAAGTGCCATCTGCCAGGTCATAGATGGCAAGAAAACCCATCAAGTCACTTTCCAGGCGATGCAACGTAATGTGGACATCCGCTGTGCCTGTCAGGCGGATGTCCTCTCTCCCCATCTGTGTCGTCATGCCGTGGCCGCCTCTCTCGCGTTACAAAAATACATAAGTGAGGTAGCCATCAAGAGTTGGCGCTATCGGCTCGAGCTCGGTCTGCTGGAGACGCCGCCTCCGAAACGAAGCGCTTCTTCTTCCCAACCAACAGCAGCGATTCTGTTCCTGGGGCTGGAAATGCGCAAGTATCCTAACATCCCCTCCTACTCCGCTGCCTTACATCCCTACTTTGTTTCGGAAACGAAATGGCCAGCGGTAAAGCAAATTGCTCAAAGCGCTGATCCGGTTCAGGCGACGTTGGAACTGCTCTCCACAGACAAAAGCTGGAAGCCGCTCGCTCAGCGCTATGCCAGCGAGATCTCCCTGCAGGCTGTGAATCTCTCTTTCGAAGGACAGCAACTATTCAACCTGACCATTTCGGGCGCCGCGGACTCGTACTCATATCGCTATACCCCTGCCTCTATTTCCCTGAAACACCTGACTTTGATTCAGCATCTGCGCATCCCCATCCTCTTGTGGTCAAATGAAGACTTCAAGAACCTGCTGGAGATTCACCCTCAGGCAGAGATGTTGCAGGCCATTCTGGTAGAAGAGGAAGATCATTACACCCTGCAAGCAGGCATCCAATTGGAGAACATTCCCTATACGCTGCAGCAAAACAACTTGAAAATCTTTGAGGGTTCCCCGCTCTGGGCGCTGGCCGGCAAGACCCTGGTGGAAATTGCCAACCCCGAAGTGCAGGAGATTTTGTGGCTCTTTCCTCTCCAGATTCCCCGCAGCGAAGAAGAAACGTTCCGCCAGCATTATTTTGGGCCGCTCAACCGCTACCTGCCGGTGGTGGGCGAGATGGTCAAATGGGAAATCGTCCAGACCAGCCCCATCCCACGGCTGTACCTGAGCAAAAAGGGTGAGGAGCCGCTGGAAGCCGAACTGCGCTTCGGTTATGGGGAACACGAGTTCGTCTCGAAGGGCTACAAAGCCGGGGGGGAAGAATGGATTACCAGCCCC